>DATFRP010000363.1:0-7812 GCA_035263125.1 Vicinamibacterales bacterium | reverse complement strand
CGATCCGGCCGGCGCCATCGAATCGTTGTCAGCGGCAGAAGCGGTCGGCGATCGCACGTTTGCTGCCGATATCGCCTGGTATCGAGCCGTGGCCGACGAGCGAGCCGGCCACGGCGCCGACGCGCGCACGCGGCTCGAAGCGGTGTGCGCGGCAAAGAGCGAGGGTGCGGAACGCGCGTGCCAGGCTCTGAAACAGCTTCCGTCATCATCGTCGGCTCCGCGATGATCCCCACGTCAATGCGGATCCAGCTTCGTGTCCTGCTGACCGTCGGACTCGCCATCGTCGTGTCGGGACGTCTGGGCGCGGGCGCGTCGACTCAGGACACCGGGTCGCCGCCTGCGACCGTGCAGGACGCCGCGGCAGTCGATCGGATTCTGCAGACCGCGGAGGGTCTGCTCCGCGAGCAAAAGGGCGATCAGGCGCTCCCGCTCTTCGAGCGCGCGCTCGCGGGCGCACGAGCATTGACGCTCGCCGCGCAGGAAGCAGAGGCACGCTGCGGTATCGGAGAGATACAGCACTACAGGACGCAGTACGCCTCGGCCCGCGATCACGCGCAGAAAGCGCTCGAGATCTACGAACGTCTCAACGCCCCGCACGGCATCGGACGCGCGAGCCTGCTGTTCAGCAGCGCGCTGGACATGTTGGGGAGCCGCCGCGACGCACAGGGCGCCGCAGAGCGAGCGGTCGCTGCGTTCGAATCGATCAACGACCTGCGCGGCCGCGCCGTGTCGACGCTTCAACTGCTGCGCGTGGCGCCGTTCGATCTGGCGACTGAACGTCCCTGGTACGAACGGGCAATCAGCGACGCCCATGCCGTCAACGATCGCATGCTCGAGGGCCAGGCGCTGCACAGCCTGGGCGATCACCTCTTCACCGAGGGACAGTACGAAGCCTCGCTCGAGACACTCATGCGCGCCGAAACGGTGTTGACGAACACGCCCGACATCGTGGAGCTCGGCACTGTTTACAACAGCATCGGTCGCGTGTATCGGGCGCATGGCCGTATGGACGAAGCGCTGAAGTCACAGCTCAAAGCGCTCGAGCTCCACCAGAAGGCCAACACGCCGTTCTTTCTGATGCAGAGTCTCAACGCCGTCGCGACGGTGTATCAGCGGATCGACAACAACACCGCGGCCCGGACCTACTACGAGCGTGCGCTGGCGATCGCCGAGCGTTCGAGCTCACAGCGCGTGCAGGATCTGGTGCGCGCGAACCTTGCCGGCCTGCTGATCGCGCAGGGCGAATTCGCGCGTGGCGCCTCGGCGCTCGAGGAGGTGATCGCGCACGGCGTCGACGTCTATCCGAGCCGGCGCTATTCGGTGCTGTCGTCTGCCTACGGGAAGATGTCGCGTCGCGAGGACGCGCTCGACGCCGCTACTCACGCCGTCGACGCCTGCCGCGGTGAGGAGAACGCCTGCGTCACCGCGCTGGCGCGCCGATCCCAGGCGTATCTCGCGAATGGCAACGGACAGGCCGCGCTGGCCGATGTCCACGCCGCGCTCGCCGAGCTCGAAACCGTCCGCACGCAACTGGTCCCGCTCGATTTCTTCAAGCAGGATTTTCACCGCGCCCAAGAAGACGTCTACAGCCTGGCGATCGGACTGCAGATGCGCGAGAAACAGGATCGAGTCGCACTCGAAACGGCCGAACTGGCGCGCTCCCGTGCGTTTCTCGATCTGCTGGCCAGCCGTGATGTGCGCTTCAAAGAGAAGGACCAGGGATCGTTGGCATCGCTGCGTGAGAACGCCAGACACGGAGAGCCACCCCCAGCGCTCGCGCAGGACGCCTCGCGCTCGTCGGTGCCGTTGACACTGCGTGGGACAGAGAGGACGGCGTCGATTCCGAGCGAGACGAAAGGCGCGGCGCTCGAGCTGCGCAGTCTGGTGAGTGCGACACCGTCGGCCGCTGACGATCTGGTCGCGACCGCTGCGCGGCTGCGCTCGACGCTGCTGGTGTACTGGGTCGGGGAAGACGAACTCTTCATCTGGGTGGTACCCCCCGACGGGATGATTCAATCGCGTCGGGTGAGCGTGCTCCGTTCGAAGCTTCTCGAGCTCATTCGCTCCACATCACCATTCCCGGAGACCGAGGACGCAGGGGCGCGGCCGGCTGCCACCATCGCGACGCGAGGCTCGTCACGCGTCGCACTGCAGGCGGCGCGGCCCGCCGCCTGGCGTGCGTTGTACGCGATCCTCATCGATCCGGTTCGCTCTGCGCTGCCCCGCACGACAGGCTCGCTGCTGACGATCGTGCCGCAGGGTCCGCTGCTCAATCTCAGCTTCGCGGCGCTGCAAAGCGCAGGAGGCCGCTACCTGCTCGAAGACTTCACGCTGCACTACGCGCCCGCTGGCGCGGTGCTGCAATTCACCGCACCGAAGCGGCGCGCGGATGCGCGTCAGGGCCAGATGCTCGTCGTCGCCGATCCGATGCCGCCCGTGCTGTCGTCGCTCGACCGGCCGCTCGCACGACTGCCGGGCGCGCGTCAGGAGGCGTCGGCGATCGCGAAGCTTCTGCCGCCAGCCCGGCTCACCGTCCTCGAGGACGTGAAGGCCAGCGAGGCGTCGACGCGCGACTCGGTCGCGGGCAAAGCGGTGCTCCACTTCGCGACGCATGCGATCGTCTCGGACGATGATCCGTTCGGGTCGTTCCTCGCGCTCGGCAGATCCGGCAGCGGCACCCGCGCCGACGGGCTCCTCTCCTCGCAAGAGGTCTACGGCATGGATCTCAATGCCGATCTCGTCGTGTTGAGTGCGTGTCGATCGGCAGGTGGACGTGTGACCGGCGACGGCATTTCTGCTTTCGCGCGCGCGTTCATCTACGCCGGCACCGCCTCGCTCGTCGCGAGCCTGTGGGACGTGGCCGACGAACCAACGAATCGACTGCTCCCTGATTTCTATCGCGCCTGGTTCGCCGGAGAATCGAAAGGCCGCGCGCTGCGCAATGCGCAACTGCGTCTGCTCCGCGATCTGCGGGCGGGCCGCGTGAAGATCGCCACGCCGGCGGGCGAAGTCTCAGTCCCGGAACATCCAGTCTTCTGGGCCGGGTTCGCCTTGTTCGGCGAACCCGATTAGTCCTGATCCTTCGACTGCCTCTACTTCTGCAGCGCTTTCTGCACTGCCTTCGCGGCGTTCTGCACGGCTTCACCAAGCGATTCGTCGTACGACGGTCCCGCGCCGGGCACGCCGACGAGACCGGTCATCTGATTCATCGCCATCGACTGCTGGATGAGGAATCCCGCCGCATTGGCGGTCGCGTCGATGCCGCGGCCCGAGCCGCCCATCACCGACATTCCACCCATCTGATATCGAATGAGATTGGGATCACCGAGCAGCCCCATCCCTGACAGGTGTGAGATCCCCATGCTGTTGAGACGCATGAACATCTGCGGCCCGACGAACATGCCGACATACATCGTGCCTGCGAACTTCGCGATTCCAAGGCCGCTCTGCAGGCTGAATCCGCTGCCGTCCTTCCCCTTCGTCGTCGTCGCGAGCTTCTGCTTGCCGTCAGCCTGCAGCAGCTTCACCGCAATGCTCGACTCGGTGTTCTCCTTCGGCGCCGCCGAAGCACCAGCCGCACCGCCACGCGCACCGGCAACTCCACCGGCGGCTTTCATGATTCCGCCGAGGCCCCCCGGCTTGGACACCTTCAGCTCGCTGACCTCCGCAAGCAGGAGGTAGTCGTAGCCCTGGTCCACAGCGTGCTTCTGCAGATCGGCAGGGGCAGCGACAGCCATCGGCACGGCTTCGAGTTTCGCTTCCGCCAACTCCTGGATGAGACGCGCACGCAGCGCTCTCGTATCGACCGACTGCGGCGTCTTGTTGGCGAACTCGGGCACACCGATGCGCACGACACCGGGCGCTTTCGGCGCCGGCGTCGCGGGCGGAGCCGCATCCGCCGCGGCGAGCTTCACTTCATTCGCGTCGCTCAGCGCCTTTCCGAGGTCGCGCACGTTCATCGCGGCGTTGAGGCCCTGCGGGATCTCGAACATCGCGGGATCCAGGGTCGTCATCTCGAACTCGGTGATCTGCATCGACGACATGATCGGTTTGCCGTCGTCGCCGGTCATCGTCGTCTTGTATTCGATCGGGAAGCCAACGGCCTTCGGATCGCCGTTCGATGTCGCTTGAATCTGATCCGCACAGGCACCTGGCGACGGTGGCGCCGTCTGTTCAGGCGTCTGAGCCGCCACGGCCCTCGGCACGTCGATGTACCACGCATCGGTCTCGATGCGCATTCTCATCGGGTCGCACGCACCGGCCATCGGCTGCTTGTCGATCATCATCTTCACGTGGCGCGCCTGCTGCCCGAATGCCTGCTTCTTCTCCCCTGTGTCGACGATGGTGGTCGTCACCGTCACGATGCCGGGCGGCTTCGACGCCGCCTGCGGACCACCCGCCATCGCCGGCATCGCGGGTGGAGCGCCGTCTGGCGCGACGAGATAGGTCTTGGCGGCGGGCATGACCTGAATCGTGCGCTTCTGATCGTGCTGCTTGAGCAGCACCATGTCCTGGAACTCGAAGCGCTCGCGCTGCCCTTTGATGTAGGTCACCGTCTCGGTCTTCTGGTCGCCGTTCACGTAGACCGTCTTGAAATGCAGGTCTTCTGGGGTTAGAGCCGGAGCCTTCGCGACCTCGGGAGCTGGCGACTTCGCCGTCGCCGGCTTGGCGGTCGACGCCGGTTTGGCCGCCGCTTTCGGCGCGGCAGGCGCTGCCGGCTTCGCCGGCGGCTTCGCCGTCGGTGTCTGGGCGGACGCCGAAAGGCCTCCCATCAGCATCGCGACTGTGGTGAGCACTGGAACGAGACCGGAAGTCAGGGGGGATCGTGAACGCATGTTCTTTTTCTCTCCCGTTTCTCTGAGCGGACGCTGCTGGAATACGCGCCGGCCCCCTCACTTGGAACAACGTGCTACCAGTCGAATTGCACGGTGAACTGCATCATCCGTGGTTGAACGACGGCGACATACGAACCGAACACGCCTGACGTCACGCTGGTCGACCCAATCAGACGCTGGGGGGTGTTGAACACGTTGAACGCCTCGACGGTGGCGCGGGCCCTGCGCCCGAGGACCCGGACCGACTTCTGAATCGTCATGTTCACGTTCAAGTACTTCGGGTTGTTGGCAAATTTCTCGATCGGAGCCAATCCGAACAGCGCTCGCAGCCGGTTGGCATCAGCGGTCGACAACTCTTTAACGTTGTTCCGCGAGTAATGGAACGCGGGACAGGACAGATTGAGGCACAACGCCTCGTTCACCCAGTCGTTCGAGATGCCGTCGCCGTTCAGATCGCGGGCGGCCGTGACGTTCAATGGCCCTTCGCCGTAGTGTTCGACGATGGCCCCCCATTGGATGTCGAATGGCAGGTCGACCTCGATGTGCCCTTTGACTTCGTGCCGGCGATCGTTTGAACCGGGCCCCTCGTTCAGCCACGGCTGCGTGGGCACCTGAATTGCGGAACCAAAGGACAGGCCGTTGTCGATCGTCTTCGACAGCGTGTAGGCGAGGCCGCCCTGCATGCCAGCGCTGAAACGCTTGCGAAGATCGACGAGAAGACCCTGATAGCGAATGAAGCCCAGGTTCGTGCTGTATGTGTCGCTCGTGATGGCTGGATTTCGAGTGGCGGCGCCCTGACCGAGGATGTTCGCCGTGCCGGGGATGCCGATGTTGCGCTCCACCGTCATCACCTGCCCCCAGCCGCGGTTGTAGACGTAGCTCACATCGAGGCCCACACTCGACGACAGCTCGCGTCCGTAACCGACCGACGCGTTCAGGTTGTACGGTGTGGTGAGATCGGGATCGATCGTCTGGATCGCCGGCGGCGGCGTACTCGAGAGTCCCGACGTCGGGTCCGGGAACGATGGGTTGGCGATCGTGATGCCGACGACCTTCGGCGGCGTGAAGCGCACGTTGCCCAGGATGTTCAGGACGACCTGGTCGTAATAGATACCCGCGCCCGCGTGGATCGCCTGCTTCGTGCTTCCGCCCGGTGCCCAGACCACGCCGACTCGCGGCGCGATGTTGTTCCTGTCGCCGCCGATGCCGGGACCAGGTGCTCCGCTGATTTCGCGGAGCGCTTCGGTTTTCGCCGACTCATAGTCGTAGCGAAGGCCGAGATTCACCGTGAGATTGGGACGAGGTCTCCAGTCATCCTGGACGTACAGTCCGGTAATCGTGTTGGGCCGATCGAGGCGCGTGTCACCGCGGAACTGTGTGTAGAACGACGGTTGCCCCAGAATGAACTGCTGCAGGCTCGCGAAGGTGAAAGTGCCGCGTGAGTTGGCGTCGAAGTAGCTGTCGGACCGGAAGATCTTGACGTTCGCGCCGGCCTTGATCGTGTGATCCCCCGTGCGTCTGCCGTTGCGGATCCAGGTGTAGTTGTCGACCGCCTGAACGAGCGGCTCGCTGCGTCCCTGCGGAAACGACGTGCTCGCGCCCAGCGTGAACGCGCCGGTCACGGCGATGTTCGTCAACGCCGGGCTCGAGGCGAGAAACTCTGACAGTGTGTGCCCACCCTGAACGTACGCCTCGTTCAGGCGATTCGTACCGAGTACCCACTTGTGCGCGGCCACGACGTAGTTGTCACGAACGAACGAGCTGTCGCCGTTGTAGTCGAAGAGCGTGCCGTTCGTCCCCGACACCCTGAAGCTGCGTCGGAACGCATACTTTGTCGTCAATGTCTGCGTGGCATTGAGCTGGCCATCCAGGCGGACGGTCGCGTTATGGGAGTTCAGATACTCGGGACGCACCTGACGCACGAGACCACCGGCGCCGAAGATCGCGAGCGGAATGTCGTTCGTCGAGAGAAAGTCCCGCGTGGCGGTCGAGAATGCGGCAGTCGACGCCGGCATCACCTGGGTCGTGTCGAGCTGCGAGTTCTGATCGACGCCCTCGTATGCGACGAAGTAGTGCCAGCGATTCTCGACGAGCGGCCCGCCTGCATTCGCGCCGAACGTCGTCAGGTGAAACGGCGGCTCAGGCACGTCGCGATTGGCGTACGGGCTCAGAGAATTGAGTGCATCGTCGCTGACGGCGAGGAACGCGCTTCCGCTGGAGCGATTGCTCCCCGAGCGCGTCAGCACGTTGACAATGCCGCCGGACGCGCGGCCGTGCTCGGCCTTGTAATTGTTGGCGAGGACCTGAAATTCCTGGATCGTGTCGAGCGCGATGGCTGCGCGTTGAAAGCCACTGATGTCGCTCGTGTTGTCGACGCCATCGAGCGCGAACTCGTTCGACCGGTCGCGCGAGCCGGTGAAGGAATTGCCAAACGCCTGCGACGCCGGCGTCAGACGCAGCAGGGTGAGATAGTCGCGGCCGAAGAGCGGAAGCAGATCGAGCTGGTCGCGATTGATCCGCATCTGAATTGCGGAGGTCGTGGTCTCGACGATCGGCACATCGGCCCGCACCACCACGAGCTCGGAAACGCCTGGCGGAGGCATATCGACGTCGACGATTGCTTCGGCGCCGAGCCGGAGGATGACGCCTTCACGAACGGCGGTGCGGAAGCGGGCATGCGATGTAGCCAGCGAATAGGGACCCGGGGGAACACCGGTCAACCGATAGTGCCCGTCGCCATCGGTCGTCGTCGTGCGGACCAGTCCGGTCTCGGCGTTTTTCAGCGCGACGGTGGCCTCGGCGACGCCCTGCCCTGATGCGTCACGCGCGGTACCGAGGACCGTCGCGCCATCGCTCTGCGCGAAGGCTGGCGAGCAGATCGCGAACAGCAGAAGGCAGCAGATCGCCGCCAGCCATCCACGGTGTGCTGGGGGGCACATGGATCGTGGGGCCGGATTATATGCCGGTCGGGATGAAC
>DATFRP010000362.1:0-13695 GCA_035263125.1 Vicinamibacterales bacterium | reverse complement strand
CTCGTCGTCGGGATTGGCCTGGTCGCTGTGTTTCAGTGGCTGAGCGCGTGGGCTCGTCACCTGCCGGTGCTGAACGTGGCTCCAGCCTGGCTGCTCGCGCTGCCGGCTCCGCTGATCATCGTGACGCTCACATTCGCGCTCCTGCTGAAGTTCCTTCCGCCGACCCCGCTGCCCTGGCGCCATGTATGGCTCGCCGCGGTGTTGTGCGGCGCTGTGTGGGTCATCGGCGCCGAAATCCTGGTGCTCTACGGGACCTTTGGCAGCGGCCTCGGCGCGTACGGTGCACTCGGCGGCGTCCTCGTGATCATGTTGTGGATGAACGTCGTCAGCCAGATGCTGTTTTTTGGAGCGGAACTGTGCAAGGTCAGCGCGTCGCGAGACACTCGCCGAATCTAGTGCCTCGACGGATCACGGGCGTTCATGTTGCAAAGAGTGATCGCGCGCACGTGAGCTCCGGGCATGTCGCGGCGACGACGTCAGGGCTCTCCGTAGGCTCCTGTTATGGACACGTCAACCCCGTCGGTCGAGCACGAACCGGCCTTCGTATCGACTGGGCATCTACCCTCTCCCGCTAGAGTCAAGGAACTGGTCGACGAAGCGTACAACCGGTTCGCAAGGGTCTCAGATGGCGAGAATTCGAGCGTGTACCCCGCGCTCGTGAGCGTGGAACGCGACCTGTTCGGGATCTGCGTGGTCGGGACGCGCGGCGATGTCTACGCCGTTGGTGACGCCCAATACAACTTCCCCATCATGAGCGTGTCGAAGCCGTTCCTGTTTGCGCTGGTCTGCGACCGGATTGGCCCCGAGGCCGCGCGAGAGAAGGTCGGGGTCAACAGCACAGGCCTGCCGTTCAACTCATTGGCCGGCATCGAATGGAGCCGCGACGGAAGAACGAATCCGATGGTCAATGCGGGCGCAATCGCGACCACGAGCCTCGTGCCCGGCAGGAACGCCGACGACAAATGGGGATTCATCCACGATGGGCTGTCACGTTTCGCGGGACGGCGGCTGCCGCTCAACCGGGACATTTTCGCGTTGGCGGCAGCAACCAACTTCCGCAATCGCAGCATTGCCAACATGCTGCAGAGCCTCAACCGCATCTATTGTGACCCGGACGAGGCGACGGATCTCTACACGAAACAGTGCTCGCTCAACGTGAGCGCGATGGACCTGGCGGTCATGGGCGCGACGCTGGCAGACGGTGGCGTCAATCCCGTGACGAAAGAGCGCGTCGTGAGTCCGGACGTCTGCCACTACACCCTGGCGGCGATGACGACCGCCGGTCTGTACGAGACATCGGGCGATTGGCTCTACGAGATCGGGCTGCCGGGAAAAAGCGGCATTGGCGGAGGGATTGTGACCGTTTCCCCAGGCAAAGGGGGACTTGGAACCTTTTCGCCGCCGCTGGACTTCGCCGGTAACAGCGTCCGGGGACAGCTGGTCGCCCGGTTCCTCTCCCAGCAGCTCGGCATGGATTTGTTCGTCTCGAAACCGGAAGAGTAGACGTCGAGTTACGCGCCACTCTGTGGCTGCACATTGCCCGCGCGTCGGATAAGAAATTCCGACAGCAGCGGCACAGGCCGGCCAGTTGCTCCCTTCGCGTCGCCGGAGACCGCGTTCGTTCCAGCGATATCCAGGTGCGCCCATTTGTAATTCTTCGCGAAGCGCGCGAGAAAACAGGCTGCGGTGACGGCACCTGCAGGGGGGCCGCCCAGGTTGCTCATGTCTGCGAAGTTGGACTTGAGCAGATCCTGGTACTCGTCCCACACAGGTAGTTGCCACGCGCGATCACCAGTCTCGTCACCGCACTTCAGCAGCTCAGATGCGAGGCTGTCGTCGTTGGCCATCAGCCCGCTGGCGACCGCTCCAAGTGCGATCACACATGCGCCGGTCAACGTGGCGACGTCGACGACACATGCAGGATCGAAGCGCTCTGCATACGTCAGCGCATCGCAGAGGCCGAGTCGTCCTTCCGCGTCCGTGTTCAGAATCTCGATCGTCTGGCCAGACATCGAGGTGACCACGTCGCCCGGCCGGCTGGCCTTGCCGCCAGGCATGTTCTCGGCCGCAGGAATGATTCCCACGAGATTGATCGGCAACGCCAGGCGCGCGATGGTCTTGATGACGCCAAGGACACTGGCGGCACCGCACATGTCGAACTTCATCTCGTCAAGCTTGGCGCCGGGCTTCAGCGAGATGCCGCCGGTGTCGAAGGTCACTCCTTTGCCGACGAGCACGATCGGTCTTGCCCCGCTGCCCTTGTACTGCATGACGATGAACTTGCACGGCTGCTCGGACGCCTGCCCGACCGCGAGCGCGGCGCCCATGCCGAGCGCCCGCATCGCCTCGCGATCGAGGACCTCGACGTGGAACCCGAATTCCCGTCCGAGTGCTCGTGCGGTCTCGGCGAGATAGGGCGGATTGCACACGTTGCCCGGCAGATTGCCGAGATCTCTCGCCAGCGCGACACCCTCGGCGATCGCGTGGCCTCGTTGCACCGCTCCTTCGAGCTCGTGTGTGGTTTTCCCAACCAGCAGCGCGATCTCGCGTACGCCGCGGCTTGCGAGTGCGCCGTTCGTGCGCGGCGCATCGAAGTGATACGCACCGTCAGCGAGGAGCCATGTCGCCTGTTGCAGCCGCCACGCCAGCGATCGACCCGGCAGATCGATATCGGTCAGCGTCACAGCCGCCGACGTGGCAGCGCCGTCGGCGAGTCGCTTGGCGGTGCCTTCGATCGCATCGCGAAACGCCTTCTCACCATATTCCGCGCGCAGGCCGAGGCTGACCAGCAGCACGCGATCGGCCTCGATGCCGGGCAGCCCGTGCAGGAGCACCGTCGACCCGGCTTTCTTATCGAGATCGCCCTGCGTGATCACGGACGAGAGTTTTCGCTTCGAGGCCTTGTCGATGCGATCCGAGACCGGCGGCATCGTGCCGTCGGCAAACGCGCCGACGACCAGGACACCCGTGTGTATGCGCTCAGCTGCGGTCGTCTGCAGCTCCACATCGATGGGCCCGTTTGCGGTGCCCGTTCTGTGCTCGAGTCGTTGCGGGACGGCCGGTGACGTGCGGAAGACTCTGAACATGGCTGTTAAATCCCCCATGGCAGTCCAAGCAGGTGCCACACCGCAAGGAGAATGGGCCACACGATGAACAGCGCCACCACGTAGGGCAGCATCAAGGCGATCACCGTGCCCACGCCCGCGTCCTTCTGGTAGACCCTCGCAAACGAGACAATCAGCGCGAAGTACGCATTCAAGGGGGTGACGGCATTGATCGGTGAATCGCCGACGCGATAGGCCGCGAGCACGGCTTCAGGAGTGACGTTCAGCCGCATCAGCAGCGGCACGAAGATCGGCGCGAAGATCGCCCACTTCGGGATCGCGCCGGTCATGATCAGATCGAGAACCCCGACGACGAAGATGAACCCGATGAGCAGCGGCAGTGCACCGAGCCCCGCGGTTTCGAGCCAGTCTCCCAGCCCGACCGCCGCGATCGTGGCCATGTTCGTGTACGTGAACAGCGCGTTGAACTGGCTGATGACGAAGAGCAGGAAGATCAGGCCTCCGAGTCCCGCGATCGCCTTTTCCATCATTTTGGTGACGTCGAGGCTGCTCTTGATCGTGCCGGCGCCCTTCCCGTACGCCGCGCCGGCCACGAGGAACAGGAACGAGATGAACACGATGAGCCCGTTCATGAACGGCGAGTCGGTGATCGCCGAGCCGGTCTCCGGGTTTCGAAGCGGTGCGCCGGGCGGGAGCCACAGCAGCAGGAAGAACGCGAGCGTGATGAGGGTCCCCCACAGCGCGTACTTCAGCCCGCGCGATTCTTCCGCTGTGACCTCGGCGCCTGCGTCCGCAGCTCCCTCACCCCGGTACGGGCCCAGCCGAGGCTCGATGATCCGATCACTGATCAGCGAGACCACGATCGTGAGCAGGATCACGGAGGCGCCGGAAAACCAGAGATTGGCACTGAGAGAAATCGACTTGGTCGGATCCAGGAGATGGATGGCGTCGTTGGTGATCTCCGTCAGGATGCCATCCAGCGGTTTGATGAAGATGTTGACGCTGAAGACGGCCGCGACGCCCGCGAACGACGCGGCGAGGCCCGCCAGCGGGTGACGCCCCACGCTCAGATACGCGGCCGCGGCCAGCGGAATCAACACCAGATAACCGGCATCCGCCGCGATGCTCGACAGGACGCCGATGCCGACGAGGATGTAGGTCAGTGCGGCGGGCGGGGCGATCACCACGAGCTTGCGAATCAGCGCCTTGACCAATCCCGCCGACTCGGCGACGCCGACGCCGAGCATCGCGATGATGATGACGCCGGTGGCGGTAAACGCCATGAAGTTCCTCACCACATCGGCGTACATGAACCGGACGCCGTCAGCGGTCAGCAGGCTCCTCACTGAGCTCGTGATCTCTTCTGCCTTGTCTGTTTCGGGGTTGATGGCCTGAAAGGTGACGCTCGCGCCCATCAGGTAGAAGATGTGCGAGAGAACGATCACGAGTGCGATCAGCACCCAGAAGATCACCACCGGGTGAGGAACCTTGTTGCCCACCCGCTCGACCGTGTCCAGAAACCGTTCGAGCCCGGTCTTCTCGTGCGGGTACGTGTGAGTCAGATCCATCGATCCGGCATGTGCGTGAGCCATGACACTCCTTCCAGGGCTCCGACGCGTGCGGCCCTACCGAAGCGACCCAAGACCGCAGAGATAGTGGCGACGCGGCGATCGATCACCGAGTTGACGCCGTCTCGGTCCCTTCGAGCGCCTTGCGGAGCTGCTCTTCGTCGTCCTTGTTGAGCGAGGTCTGGAAGACCTTGCCCTTGCCGGTGAAATCCTTCAGCCCGGCCAGCACTTTGTCGACGGTCACTTTGCGAACGAGGACGAAAAGTGCGGATGTGCCTGGCTTGAAGGACTGCGCGACGTCCTTCATCATCTGGTCGTTGATGCCGATGTCCTTGAATCGGGCCGACAGCGCGCCTGCCCCCATGCCGATGGCCGCGCCGAGCAGCGGGTTGAGGAAGAGCAAGCCGATCAACAGGCCCCAGAAGCCGCCGCCCAGGGCCCCCGCCGCGGAGAGGTTGACGGCCTGATCCAGTTTCGTCTGTCCTTTGGTGTTCCGCGTCACGACGACGGCATCTTCGAGCTCGATCAGATACTCCTTCTGCATCCGGGCGAGCTCTGCGCGCATCTGGAAGGCGGTGAACTCGTTGTCGAACACGACGGCTACAAGTGTGCTCATGATGTGCTGCTCCTTGCGGGCCTCTTGTCTGCGAACTGCTTGCCGTCTCAGGGGGCTGGGATCGCGTGGACTCGGGCGGATCGGTCACGACATGGCGTGATTTATCGATGGAATTGCGCGGGTGCGCGCTCGTCGCGCGCAACCACATCGCGGTGATCCGCGCGTCTTCGCATCAGGTGGATGTCGAAGCGATCAGCCAGCGCACGACACGCGTCCACGCCTCGAATGCTGTTTCCCCGTGCATCGAGCCGGGGGCTGAACAGACCGATGCCGAAAAAGGACGGGCTGACCGCCATCAGGCCACCTGAGACGCCGCTCTTGGCCGGCAGCCCTGCTCGCAGCAGCCATTCACCAGAGAAGTCGTACATCCCGCAGGTGGCCATCACCGTCAGCACGTGCTCGACGATCCGCGTGTCCACGACCGTCGTGCCCGTCCGCGGGTTGACGCCGCCGCTGGCGAGCGTGACCGCCATGACCGCCAGGTCTTCAGCGGTGACGAGCAACGCGCACTGCCGGAAGTAGACATCAATCGCCTCTTCAACCGGACTCTGTAGCAATCCCGTGTTGCGCATCAGATACGCCAGTGCGCGATTGCGATCGCCGGTTTCGAGCTCCGAGGCGTACACCGCTTCATCAAGGTCGAGCCGTCGTCCGGCGAACCGCGACAGCCCGTCGACGATCCGCTCGAAGCGCTCAACAGGATCTGCCGCTCTGACGAGCGAGCACGTGACGATCGCGCCGGCATTGATCATCGGGTTCGCCGGGCGGCCGGTTTCGGGCTCGAGGCTGATCGCATTGAAGGGCTCACCGCTGGGTTCGACGCCGACCCGCGCGCAGACCTCGTCGACGCCGCGGTCTGCGAGGGCGATCGCATAGACGAAGGGCTTGGACACGGACTGAATCGTGAAGAGGGCGTTCGCGTCGCCGGCCGAATGGAGATCGCCGTCGAGGCTGGCAAGGCACAGCCCGAACAGATCCGGATCCGCACGCGCGAGCTCAGGGATGTAGGTCGCAAGCTCCCCGCGCGCATCGCTCTGCAGGCGAGTGTGAAGCTCGTGCAGCTGGTTGGCGAGTGCTGACAGGTACGACATCGGTTCGCCTGTAATTGGCAAACCGCATGCCCTGGGCGGCCTCATGCCTTAACCACTGTTAATCGCTTCTTCATCCACCGCGCACGTTCACGTGCTGTGATCGAGCTGAACGCGCGTCACGACGCGCGAGATCGCGAGGGCACCATGATTCCCTCAACACCCCCGAGCCGCGAACACCCGACACTCCCTGAGGAAGGCGGCGACGTGTTCAACAGCCAGGCGATCTGGCTCCTGATCGTTCTGCTCGCGCTCACAGCGATCGTGACGGTCGTGAGCTTCGGAGTGATCTACTACGGCGACGACGTCGCCGTGCCGTCGTGGAGCGAGCGATCGGTGCCGCGTCCGGCGCGTTAAGCGAAGTTAATGTCGCCCTCATGCCGGGCTTCTCTGGCCGAGCGTCTAATCAAGTAGAAGCGCTCATCGATCGGGCTCGGCCCGGAGGAGGTCACATGAGTGCCATCACGAAACAGGTCATCGCGCTGGCCGCGGGGATGACGCTCGTCGGAGCGGTCTCAGCCAGCGCTCAACCGCGCGGCGTCGTGGTCGTGCCTCGCGCCGCAATCGTCCGGCCCTTCGTCTACGATCCGTTCTGGGGACCGTGGTACGGGTTCGGCTACCCCTATGCCTATCCATACGACGTTCGTCCTGAAACCGACATCAAGACGCACGTGACGCCGAAGGATGCCGAGGTCTACGTCGACGGCTTCTATGCCGGTCGCGCGCAGGACTTCGACGGCATCTTCAAGAAACTGCACGTGGCTCCCGGCGGACACGCGGTCACACTCTATCTCGACGGATACCGGACCACGACGCAGGAGGTGTACGTCAGTCTGGATTCAACGTTCAAGTTGAACGCGACGATGGAGGCACTGCCCGCGGGTCAGACGAGCGCACCGGTTCCCGTTCCGCCTCGTCCGGCGCCTCGGCGGCGAACGTAGGTCCGCCTTCGCCCAGCCACGCCGGGACTACGGCGGAAGGCGCGATTAAAGAGAGTTAATCGCGCCTTCATCGTCAGGCCATCCGCGTGGCGTGCAATAGGCCCAGAGCCTATGCGCGTCCTCGTGGTGGAAGACGATCAGCGAGTCGCAAGCTTCATCCAGAAGGGACTCGAACAGGAGGGATTGGCCGTCGACGTCCTGCACGAAGGCGACGATGCCGGGGTGCAGGCGCACATGGTCGACTACGACTGCGTCGTGCTCGACATGATGCTGCCGGGACGATCGGGATTTCAGGTCCTGCGCGACATTCGATCGCAGAAGGCGGAACTGCCCGTCCTGATCCTCAGCGCACAGGCATCGCCGGAACAGCGTGTCGTCGGCCTCAATGGCGGAGCCGATGACTACATGGGCAAACCGTTCGTCCTTGCGGAGCTGACGGCGCGGATTCGTGCGTTGCTCCGGCGAGGCAAGCCGCGCGAGACGACGCTTCGTGTGGCCGACCTCGAGGTCGACACGCTCCGCCGGAAGGTGACGCGAGCCGGGCAGCCGATCGACCTCAAGCCGAAAGAGTACGCGCTGCTCGAGTTCCTGATCCACAACAGCCATCGTCCGGTCACGCGAAGCCACATCATCGAACACGTGTGGGACATCCACTTCGACAGCATCAGCAATGTCGTCGAAGTGCACATCAACGCGCTCCGGAACAAGATCGATCGAGCCGCGGCGGTGCCGCTGATCCATACGGTGCGGGGGGTCGGGTACATGCTGACCGACAACCCTTCGTGAAGCCGCTGCCGCTGCGCAGTTCGCTGACGGTCGTCTATACCAGCATCCTCGCGGTGCTCGTGGGCGGCCTGGCACTCGCGACGCATTCGATGTTCGTCCGCCAATTGGATCGCGACGCGACCGCCAGACTGGAAGAGAAGGCCCGCGGGCTGCACGGCTACTTGCAGTTCAGGGACGGCATGCCGGTGCTGGAGTACGAGCAGGGGGATGCAGATTCAGCAGCGTTTGTCGACGATGCCACCGACTACTACCAGGTGTACGACGCCTCGACCGGGCGCCTGCTCGTCCAGTCGCCAGGTTTGGAATCGCTGGGACTGCAGTACACCGCCGACGAAGTCGCCGAGTTTCGTGACAATCCTGGCCCTCACGACGTGCAGACCGATCGCGGGCGGCTGCGGCTGATCAGCACGGTCATCGCTCCGGGGCCGGGTGAGAAGTACGTCGTGCAGGTTGGCGATCTCCTCGACGGTGTGGACCGGACGCTCGCGGGATTCGATCGCCTCCTCTTGTGGAACATCCTGGGTGGGCTGGTGGTAGCCGCGATTGTCGGGCGCTGGCTGGCGGGCCGGGCGTTGCATCCGCTGTCGCAACTGGCCGATGCCACTCAGGCGATCGGCATCAGCAACCTCGACGCGCGACTCTCGATGCGCGGCGTCGACGATGAACTCGATCAAGTCGCGCGTGCGTTCAACTGCGCGCTCGCACGCGTCGAGCAGTCGGTGGGGGAGATGCGGCAGTTCAGCGCCGCGCTCGCCCATGAACTGCGGACGCCGCTCGCCATCCTTCGCGGCGAGGCTGAACTCGCGCTGAGGCCGGCGTCCTCGGACGAGGAGCGTCGGCAGGCGCTCTCGCGACAAATCGAGGAGTGCGATCGACTGACGCGTCTCATCAACCAGATTCTGATGCTGGCGCGGGCCGAGGCAGGCGAGATCGCGATCGCGGCCGACGTCATCGACGTGGCGGCGCTTGCGGCATCAGTCGTCGATCAGATCGAACCGGTGGCGGCCGCTCGCGGGATTGCGATGTTGTGCGACGAGCGGGACGGCGTGGTGGTCAGAGGCGACGCGGGGTGGCTGCAGCGGCTGCTGCTGATCCTGCTCGACAACGCCATCAAGTTCACTGCCGACGGAGGGCGGATCGCGATCACGTTCTCCCGCGGCGATGGACGGGTTCGCCTTGCCGTACGCGACAACGGCGTCGGCATCCGTCCCGACGCGCTGCCGCATGTGTTCGAACGATTCTATCGGGCCGATCGCGCCCGTTCGCGCAAGACTCCGGGCTCCGGTCTTGGACTTGCCCTGGCGAAGTGGATTGTCGATCGCCATCACGGAACGATCAGCGTGACGAGCCAGCCCGGCCAGGGCAGCACGTTCACCGTCAGTCTTCCCGCGCATTCAGGAGGAAGGGACGAACCCCGCACGTCCCATTCCGTATCGACGTACTCGGCCGGCCTTCCGATGCGGGCCAGTTGACGACATCAGCAAGCGAGCAACGGAGGGGACGGAGGAAACGGATTAACAGGAGGAACGGAGGAACGGAGAATCGCTTTTCTCCCAATCGTAGAGCGTCATCCCTTTCTCCGTTCCTCCTGTTATTCCGTCCCTCCGTCCCCTCCGTTCCTTGCTGCTGGAACATCGCGCTGCTCGTCAACAGCGCGCGGAACGCCGGCTTGGTATCGCTAACGCGCCGGTGCTCGCGGACTATCGAGGAAAGGACGAACCGCGCGCGTCCCCTTCCGCGGCTCTTGACGCCGTATACTGTATGATACACACTATGCGACGTAACTTATGTGCCACACGGGTATGGAACGCGAGTCATGGACCTGAGCGCCTTCGAGCACCTTCGGCTGGAACTGCGGCGCGGCTGTCTGGTGCTGGCGGTGCTGGCCGAGCTCCGCTCCGAGCGTCATGGCTACGCGCTGGTGAAAGCGCTGCGCGAGGGCGGGCTCGAGATCGACGAGAACACGTTGTACCCGCTGCTGCGACGATTGGAGACACAGAAGCTGCTGGCGAGCGCGTGGCGCGTGGAAGACAAGCGCAACAAACGCTTCTATCGCCTCTCCCCTGAGGGCCGCGCCGTGCTCGCGTGGCTGCTGGAGGAATGGCGGACCCTCAACGACGCCATCGAGACCGTGAGCGAGGCACAGGTGACCGCGCGAAGGAGAAAAGTATGAAGCGCGAGCTGACGAATCAGGAGCTGCTCGACCGCTACGTTCACGCCGTCCGGATGATGCTGATGTTGCCGCCCGGCAAGGTAGACGACATCGCGGCGGAAGTACGCTCCAACCTGGAATCGCACATCGACGATCGCGCAACGGCGCTGGGGCGGGAGCTGCGCCCGGATGAAGTGAGCGCGATGCTGAAACAGCACGGCCATCCCGCGAAGGTGGCGATGCAGTATCGAGAGCAGCCGGGGCGAAGCTTGATCAGCCCGGTGTTGTTTCCGCTCTACTGGTTCACCCTTCGCGCCGTCCTCGCGGTGTGGGTGACGATCCGGGTGATCGTCGCGGTGTTCACGCTTCAGGGTTCATCGCCCGCCGGCACCATCCTGCTGGCCTTTGGCCGCGACCTGTTGCTCGCAGCAGTGATCATCCCTGGTGGTGTGACGTTGCTGTTTGCCGTCTGGGAATACCTGGAGATCAGGTTCCGCTATTCGGAGCGATGGAGGCCAGAGGCTCTCGCTCCGGTCCCGTCTCACGTCCCGCAACCTGCGAAGCCACGGCCGATGGTTCAGATCATCGGCGGGATCGTGTGGCTGGTCTTTCTTGCGCTGACGTTGTTGCAGTCACAGTTCTTCTGGGTGTGGGGCGCAAGAGGTGTGTTCATTCCTTCCGATGCGCTTTACGCGATGCGAGTCCCGTTGTGGCTGCTGGCCTTCTTCTGGATCGCTCATTCGTGGCTGGACTACACGCGGTTCGCCGCAGCGAGGTGGCGGAAGATCCTGCGAACGGGCATCGTCACCGCGGCAATCGCGCTGGCGATCTTCCTCGTGTCGACCGGCGATCTGTTGATCGCGGGTCCGAACTGGAACGCCACGCAAGCCAGATCCTTGGCGACGCTGAATCAGATGCTCGCGGGCGTGTTGGTGCTCGGGTGCATCGTTGCGGGGCTGGCGTTGCTGCGGACGTTCATCCGCATCGTGCGCCGCTCGAGCAACCACCCTCGAACGCCGCATCTGGCGTCCTGAGCAATCGATGTCGGTGCGATCGACCTGTGGCGCCGTCACGATGTGCGTGAGCGGCGGCCAGGGGGCGGCGGGGTTGTTCGAAGCGTGCGACGAGCGACTCAGAAATCACGATTCGAACTGGAGTGTTGAGTCGCCGTCACCGTTTCCACGGCCGTAGCGCCGTGTACACGGGTATCGCGGTAATGCTGACCCGCGTGACGCTCACGAGTTTCCGTTTCGACAGCCACGCGACCGCATCCTGCACCGATCGTTTCGACAGGCCTGTTGCTTCGGCGATGTCCTGCAACGCAATCTGCACCGTCCCCTGACCGTCACCATGCGTGCGCCGCCACAGGGTGAGGTACACCAGGAACGCTGACGGCTGCCGATCGTGCCCGACGAGGTCGGGCATCAACGAGTCGAGGATGTAGTCGTCGATGGACATAACAAGGGCAGGTTCGCGGGTGCTCGGGTGCTGCGAACCCTGTCCGACTATGGCATTGCTTGCCATAGTAGGCGATTCACGCCTTGCGCTCAACCGCCGGTTCTGGAGACGATTGCTGCCGAAAGGGGCGACTCATGGCGACGTCACGCATTCGCATCGGCCGGATTCTGATCGCGGCCATCCTCTCCGAACTCGGGGTCATTGCGGTGTTGTTCGCCGCGATCTCCGTCTACGCCTGGCTGACGCCGGTGACCGAGGCGGAGTACAGCGCGCTTGGTGAACAGATCGGCTACTACGTAGCGCCCGCCGCCGGAGTGGTGACGACGTTTCTCGCGGTCCTGTGGGTGGCGCGAGGTCTGACGTCGGACATCGTGCGGCACGGCATCCTCGTGGGCATCGTCAGTGTCCTTCTGACCCTTGGCTTCGTCTTCGGGGCGCGGCCGGAACATCGCCTGATGTACATCATCGCGTTCGGATTGCGAATCCTGGCAGGTTATGGGGGCGGGGTGTTCGCGCAGCGCCGGCTGGCGGCGCCGTCGAGCGCAGCGGTGACACGCTCCATGCGGGGGACGTCGCGATGATCAAGGGCGTGAAGTTCGTCAGCATCCCGGTTCGCGACCAGGATCGCGCGCTCGAGTTCTATACGAAGAAGCTCGGGATGCGGGTGATCACCGACAGCCCGTTCGACGACAAGCAGCGGTGGATCGAACTCGGCATCCCTCGCGCCGACACGAAGGTGGTGCTCTTCACCGCCGCAGGTCAGGAGCAGATGATCGGCGGCTTCATGAACATCAGCTTCTACACCGACGATGTCGCGGGGACCGTGGCGGATCTCAAGGCGAAAGGCGTCGAGTTCGTGCAGGAGACGCAGCAGTACGACTGGGGAACGGGGGCGATCTTCAAGGACGCCGACGGCAACGTCTTCATGCTGTCAACGCCATGAGGCTCAACCGCCGGACGCCGCCAGCCAGGCGCGAAATCGATCGAAGAGCGCAGGCAGCCCAACCGGACCGGTGACCTCGGCCAGCGCCCGATCGAAGGTCGGCGCGCTGCTCATGAGCAGTCTGGCGTGGACCTCCTCACCGAATTGCGCGGCGAGGAATGCCACGAACGTGACGCCGCCGTTGTAGACGTCGCCAATCTTCAGCCCCTCCGAGCAACAGCTGAAGACCGCGGCGTTCTTCCTGGCCCACTCGAACAGCTTCTGCCTGGTCTGGTCGCGATTGAAGTCGGTGGTGTGAAAGATGGAGTCGTACTCCTGCAGCCCCTGATAGAACCAGGACGGGGCGCTGTAGTAGCGCCAGCCGCCCGCGGGGCGAGCGTCCTGAGCGGCGAGGTGCCCGATCGGGATGTACTCGGACACGAGCACTTTCGCGTGGTAGTTCACGTCGTTCTTCGGCAGACCGAGACTCGACACGAGAGTCTCCGCCCGCCACGCCGCCGCCGACGGCGACAGGTAGTCGATCGTGCCGACGTTGATCCCGCGGTTGTCGCGGGTGCAGCAGTTGTTCAGGGCACGATTCACGTCGATCTTGTCGGTCGGAGCCGGATGCAGATAGACCGAGACGCGATAGCGCTCGGGCGTCACTCCGTATTTCGCCTTCATCAGCGCTTCGGTGCGATCCATCCACGTCAGCGTGAGCTCGGCGTCGCGCTCGAATCCCGCGGCATGGAAGACCGAATAGTAGGGACGCTTCAGCTCGATCCACTGCGCGTCGGCTACGGTCGGCGTCGCGGCGAGCGCCACTCCGACCACGACACCCACCAGCCGCGCGACTCGTACGACGGTCATCGCGGTCCTACTTTCTCACATATTTCTTGACGGCGCGCGGACCAACTTCCGCCCCATAGAACATTGCCGTCACTGTGCCGGGGGGCGTGCGGCTGTTGCATAGAGGAGCCGTGGCACGGCGGCGGACATAGAAGCGGAGGGAAAGAATCGCTTTTCTCCCAATCGTAAACCGCCATCCGTTTCTCCGTTCCTCCTGTTAATCCGTTCCCTCCGCCGCCTCCGTTCCTTG
>DATFRP010000361.1:0-14458 GCA_035263125.1 Vicinamibacterales bacterium | reverse complement strand
CGAGCGCGATCTCCTCGTCGAGGCGGCGCAGGTCACCGTCGATCACGGCGCGGACATAGCCCTGAGTCCGCATCTCCTCGAGCAGCTTCCCGTATTCGCCCTTGCGCCCCCGCACGACCGGCGCCAGCACCATGAACCGGGTGCCCTCGTCCATCGTCAGCACCCGATCGGTGATCTGCTCGAGCGACTGGCCGGCGATCGGCGCGCCGCACTTGTAGCAGTGCGGCTTGCCGATCCGGGCCCACAGCAGCCGCAGGTAGTCGTAGATCTCGGTCACGGTGCCGACCGTCGATCGCGGGTTGGAGCCGGTCGTTTTCTGCTCGATCGAGATGGCAGGCGACAGGCCGTCGATCAGGTCGACGTCGGGCTTCTCCATCTGCTCCAGGAACTGGCGCGCGTACGCCGACAGCGACTCGACGTACCGGCGCTGTCCTTCGGCGTAGATCGTGTCGAAGGCCAGCGATGACTTGCCAGACCCGGAGAGGCCCGTGATGACGACCAGCTGATCGCGGGGCAGGTCGACGTCGACGTTCTTGAGGTTGTGAACGCGGGCCCCGCGCACCGCGATCCAGTCGTGCGCCATACGGTCAGGAATTTCGTCGGAACTCGAAACCACGATGTTACCACGCGCCGGATTCTGAACCGAGGTGGTGTGGCTCCCGCCCGTACTCGTGAGGGCCGGCGCTCGTGGGGGGCGGCTTCAGCCGGCCCACAAGGGGCCGCCTGAAGGCGGCCTACGTCCGGACACTACGACTGTTGGCTCGCATCAGCGAGTGGCGATAGCCGTAGCTGAAATAGATCACCGCCCCGATCGCGAGCCAGATGCCGAAGCGCTCCCACGCGGTCCGCGGCAGCCCGTACATCGTGTAGAGACAGGCGAGCGCACCGAGGACCGAGACGGGCCACACGAAGGGAACTCGGAACGGACGGGGCCGATCCGGATCGGTGTAGCGCAGCACCAGAACACCCACGCAGACGATCGCAAAAGCCGACAGCGTCCCGATGTTCGTCAGATCGTAGATCTCGTTCTCGTCAGCGAGCAGCGCGCCGAGCGCCACGACGAGGCCGGTAATCCACGTCGTCACGTGCGGAACCTTGCGCGCGTTGAGATGCGCGGCCCACTGCGGCAGCAGCCCATCGCGAGCCATCGCGAAGAAGATGCGGGGCTGGCCGTACTGGAATACCAGCAGCACGGCGGTGAGCGAGACGACTGCGCCAAACGACACAATCCAGCCCACCGTCTGAAGCCCGGCAATGTCGAGCGCCTTCGCCAGCGGATCCGAGGCCTTGAGCTGCGTGTACGGCACGATCCCGGTCGCGACCGCGCCGACGATGACATAGATCAACGTACACACCGCAAGTCCGCCGAGGATGCCAATGGGGAGATTCCGTTGCGGGTTGCGCGTTTCCTCGGCGGCGGTCGAGATCGCGTCGAACCCGATATAGGCGAAGAACACGATCGCGGCGCCCTGATGAATGCCTCGCCACCCGTTGGGCGCAAAGGGCACGTAGTTCGCGGTGTCGATGTGCATCACCCCGACGATCACGAACAAGCCGAGCACCAGCAGCTTGACGACGACCATGATGTTGTTGGCGCGCGCGCTCTCTCTGACCCCGAGCAGCAGCACCCACGTGATGACCATCACGATCGCAAACGCAGGGATGTTGACGAGCAGCGGCACGCCGGAGATCTGCGGCGCGGTGTCGAGCAGCGCCCGGACCGAGGGATCGGCGCTGAGCATCACGCTTCGATACCCGTGCGTCAGCCAGCCGGGAAACGCGATGCCGAAGCCGCTCAGAAGCGACGTGAAGTAGCCGCCCCACGCGACCGCCACGGCGATGTTGCCCACGGCATACTCGAGGATGAGATCCCAGCCGATGATCCAGGCGACCAGCTCGCCGAGCGTGGCATACGAGTACGCGTAGGCACTCCCGGCCTGCGGAATCATCGCCGAGAGCTCCGCGTAGCAGAGCGCCGCGAGGCCACACACGACGCCGAGCAGGATGAACGACAAGACCAGCGCCGGTCCCGCACCCGCTCGGATGATTTCGCCGTCCGGACGGATCTCACCGGCCGCGGCGGTGCCGATCGACGAGAAGATGCCCGCGCCGATCACGGCGCCAATCGACAGCATCATCAGATCGCCGGCGCCGAGAACACGCTTGAGTGACTGCGCGCCCTCGGCGAGCGCCGCTTCGATCGGTTTGCGAGCAAACAATTGCATGGGGCACAAGAGTAACAGGGCCCAGGGCTCAGGCCTCAGGCCCCAGAGAGAACGCACCTGAAGCCTTGCCCAGCCCTGAGGCCTGAGGCCTGAGCCCTGGTCCCTGCTCTTTAGTGCTTGTCAAGAGCGACAAGGCGCGCCAAGCTCTGGGACATGGCTGACATGAAGACCCTTTCATTCACGATCGCGACTGTGGCGTTGGCGGCAGCGATCACCTCAGTGGCGGTCGATGCCGGACAGCAACAGAGTGAAGCCCCGCGCTACACCAACGGCTCGAGTCTGATACGGCCGGCTGATTACCGGGAATGGATCTTCCTCAGCTCGGGGCTCGGCATGGATTACAACTCGATGCCCCGCACGCAGAACGCGCCTGGCTTCGGCAACGTGTTCGTGAATCCCTCGTCGTATCGCGAGTTCATGAAGACCGGCAAATGGGCCGACAAGACGACGTTCATCCTGGAGTTCCGCGCGTCGACGGGTGAAGGATCGATCAACAAGGGCGGACGTTTTCAGACGCAGCTCGTCGGACTCGAGGCCGAGGTGAAGGACTCCAGGTTCCCGGATGGATGGGCGTTCTTCAATTTCGGTCGCGGTGCCTCCATCACCGATTCGGCCGCACCGCTTCCCGTGGACGCGGGCTGCGTGGAGTGTCACACCAAGAACACGGCGGTCGAACGGACGTTCGTGCAGTTCTATCCGACGCTCCTGGAAGTGGCTCGCAAGATGAAGACAGTGAAGCCGGGATTCTGATGAAGGCCGCCTGAAGGCGGCCTCTACGACAGGGCGGCCCCTCACTCGAACCGATACGCGGTATCGCCCGACGCGAGCGCCATTTCACCGGATGGACCGAACGCGAGGCCTATAAAGCCGCTGCCCGACGCCACCAGCTGCGGCTCGCCATCGAGATCCGGAAGTCGATAGAGCCCGCCTGCTCCGGCGAGCGCGTCGATCACGTGCAACACGCCGTCGGCTGGCGAGAACGCCAGCCCCTGCGGCCGGCCGAATGGCGTGAGCAGCGAACGCACGCTGCCGTCGCGACCGATGCGATAGATGTGATCGTAGGAACCGAGCGTTGGCGCGCTCACGAAGAGATCGCCGCCCGGACTGAAGGCAAGATGAAACGCTGCAACGCTCGCCGGCAGCGTCGCGAACGCATCCACCTTCGCATCCTGAATGCGGAAGATCGTCCCGGAGCGGTCGCCCACGTACAACAGACCCTGATCGTCGAAGGCAAGCCCGCACGCGACGCCGAGATCCGACGCCACCTGTTCGTGGGTGCCGTCGGACTTCACGCGGTACACCGCTCCTTCGAAACGACTCGAGACATACAGCTGATCGTCGGGGCCCATCGCCATCGACGTCGGGTTCACGATGCCGGTCACAAACGGCTCGCGCGTCCCCTGTCGCGTCACGCGGAAAACCGAGACCGGCGCGGTTTGCCCACGAGACCCGCTGTAGGTGACGAACAGGTTGCCATCACCATCGAACACAGGATTGTCGACCTGGTGCAGACCGGTGGCCCAGGCCCCGCCGACCGTCACGTACGCCGTCTCTCCGGCCACACCATCGATGCGAATCGGAGCCCGTCCGCTCTCCAGATCGGACGGAAGCGCGATGACGATGCGTTCGCTCGAGGCGAACATGACGAGCGCCGGCTGGTCGCCGACGGTCACTTCAGGAAGGCGATCGACGGGAAACCCACGACCACCGAGCGTCACTCGGCCGCCCTCGACAGAGCGAAGCGGACTCACGGACGAAATCGTGGGCGAGAACATCAAGGCGAACCCGAAACTCAGGACTCAAAGGCAAGACGTCTCGAGGTTTTGAGCCTTGAGTTCTTACGTGTCGTCGAGCTCAGCGTTCCAGTACAGATAATCGCGCCAGCTCTCCGGCGCGTAGCGCAGCTCGATCGTAATCCGGATGGCCGGTGCCGAATCCGGACGTCGCGGCGCCTTCAAGAGCCGCATGCCCGCCTCAGCCGGCGTCCGTCCGCCCTTCTGGCGATTACAGCTGATGCAACACGTGACAATGTTCTCCCAGTCCTTGCGGCCGCCGTGCGCGACCGGCACGACATGATCGAACGTCAGCTCCGAAGTCGGAAACGTCTCAGCACAGTATTGGCACGTGTGATTGTCCCGGGCATAGATGTTGTTGCGGGAGAACGGAACGTAATCGAACCGGCGCTTGATCTTGACGAAGCGAAGCAGGCGAATGACCGACGGAAGCTTGAAGCTGAACCGGACGGTCCTTATCTCGCGGTCGTGTTCCGCGATCACCTCCACTTTTCCCTGGCACCAAAGCGTAATTGCCTTCTGCCAGTGAACGACCTTCAGAGGCTCGTACGACGCGTTCAGAAGGAGTGCCTGCTCCATACCCCGAACCCATGATGCCGGACGGCTGGCCGGACTGTCAAGGTTATGACGCCATAAACGTAAGCAACGAAAGGGTTACGGCGATACAATGCGGTGACGATGGCTCGACAGGCTCTGCTGTTGGTATTGCTAACGTCGGCCTGCGCAACGGGCGGTGCGGCTGGTGGCACAGTCGCGCCCGTGCCTAGACCGTTCCCCGGTGCACCCGCGCCGCCACCAACGTATGTCTCACCCTCGACGCCAGATTCGTCTGAGGCGACGTCGTCGACCGAGGCTGCGGAAGTCCCCTTGCGCCCACCGGCGATTGCGAAGGCAGTTGTCACCACTGCGCTCACGCTGCGCGGAACACCCTATCGCAGGGGAGGAAGCGAGCCCTCTCAGGGATTTGATTGCAGCGGTCTCGTGCAATGGGTCTTCGCGCAACACGGCTCGGCGCTGCCACGCGACGTGAAGCAGCAGTTCGTTGCCGGTCGAAAGATCGACGCCCACCATCTCAGGCCGGGTGATCTCGTGTTCTTCCATACCGTGAGCGAAGGACCGTCGCACGTCGGCATCGCGATCGGCGGCGGCGAGTTCGTGCACGCGCCCGCCTCGCGCGGCGTGGTGCGTGTCGAGCGGCTGTCGAATTCGTACTGGTCGAAGCGCTGGATTGGCGCGCGCCGCATCACTGCGTCGAACACGGCGCGCGCTGCTGATTAGTGCCGTCAGGCGGCGCGGAACGCGCCCTTGCGAACGAGCCGGCGCGAGGCGTCCGTCAGGAACTCGCGCACCACCAGATCGTCCTCGCTGAACGTCTTTGCGAGACGCGTCGGCTTGATCGGTTCGATCTGGCAATGCTCCACGTCGGCTGATGGCGGCTGTGGAAAGACGGCTTCCGTGTAGCGCTGCGGATATGAGGGAAACGCGCGGAACGCCGTCCCCACCACACCACCGAAACGTCCTCTCAGCCCCTCGAAGTCGTGCCGCAGGAAGTCGTAGGTTTCCGGATCGGGATTGGTGTCGAGATACTGCTTCACCATCGTCACGACCTGCTGAAAGAAATGCTGACCGTGACAGTGGGCCGACGCCGTGCCATCGGCGCGCTCCATGCGCCTGATGCCCGCGCGATCGGGATCGATGTGGTACAGCTCGTGCACAATCGTGTCCAGCTTCGTGATCCAGTTGTCGAATCCCGCGTAGTGAGCCAGCTTGCGGGATGACGAGAGCCGCTGGTCGCAGAAACGCGGCAGCGCGAACGACACCATGTAGTCGATCGTGGAGCTGCCGATTTTCACCACCGGGGACTTCGTGACGAACCACTCGGACCGTCGCGTCAGCTGGCCCGTGCGCCGATCGCGCCAGTAGTAGTAGCCGGGCTCGCTGTCAGGCAGGCACAGGCAGTGGCAGGTCGCAAAGGGGCCCTCGGCATGAATGCGACCGGCGCGTGCAAACACGAGCACCTTGTCCATGTCCAGGAACTGCAACGTCGGCACGCGCTCGGCGATATCGGACATGAGGCGCCAGATTTGGTCCGTGTAGTGGATCATGCGGATGCGTCTCCACCGGTTTCGGCTGGCAACAACGCAAACTTCACTGAGCAATTCGAGAATTCGTGTTCGTGCATGTGACTGACGATTAACGGGGAGGATCTGTCTCGGGTGTGGGCGTCGCCGGAGGCTGCGGCTGGGCGGGCTCGTCGCCTTCGGGTGAATCGGGGCTTCGTGCCTCGGGCACGTCGGGGGAACTGGAGATCACAACAGACGCCGAGGCCTCGTCCACTTTGGGGGCTGGAGCAGGGATCGGGGCCGGCGGCTCAACGCCGCCCATGCGCGCCAGGATGATGCGTTGGCGTCCGAGCAGCCGGCGAGGGGGGTGGGCCGGGCTGTAGACACGGGGGTTGATGATGGCGCCTGCGAGCAGCGCCGCCTGTTCTCGTGACAGCGACGCCGCGGAAACTCCGAAATACGTACGCGCAGCGGCCTCGGCGCCCCACACCTGATCCCCCCACTCGATGACATTGAGGTAGATCTCGAAAATGCGGGCCTTCGGCAGCGCCGCTTCGAGCCGCCGGGTGATCATGAGTTCGCGAAGCTTGCGGAGCGGATCGCGAGACGGCGACAGATAGAGGTTCTTCGCCAGCTGCTGGGTGAGCGTGCTTGCGCCGCGCATCGGCGATCCGCGCTCGATGCTGGTCTGAATCGATTCCTTGATCTGTTCGACGTCGATCCCTTCGTGCTCGAAGAACAGGCTGTCTTCCGCGACGATCACCGCACGTTTCAAGTGA
This sequence comes from Vicinamibacterales bacterium, assembly GCA_035263125.1. Taxonomy (GTDB): domain Bacteria; phylum Acidobacteriota; class Vicinamibacteria; order Vicinamibacterales; family UBA2999; genus Gp6-AA40. Next base: position 7,598 of record DATFRP010000361.1, on the reverse strand, counting down.
GAGGAGATGCGTGTATAGGGCACCCAGTATTGAATCGGCCGCACCGCATGTCCCTGCGCCCGTGCCTCACGAGCACGAAGGTCCATCCAGGCGGTCGTCGTCGGGTTGGCCGTCGCGAGCGGGCGGACGTCCGGCAGCGTGAGGTAGGCGTAGGCAACCGCCCCAAAAGAAAAGGCCGCGACCGCGCCCATCGCTCGAAACACACCACGAGGCGACGGCCGCCTGAACGAACCCATTTGTTACGCGCTGATGAGAGCTGGACTTAACGCTGCGCCTGCAGCGGCTACACCGGCACCTTCGGGAACGGTGTATTCCTGCGCGGCGAGTGCGCCTTCGAGCGCCGCAAGAAACTGGAGCAACGTCTGGGGTGTCGAGCTCGCACCCATCAAACCCACGCGCCAGATCTTGCCCGCGAGGGGACCGAGGCCCGAACCGACTTCGATGTTGTAGGAACCGAGCAGCGTCCCCCTCACAGCCGCTTCGTCGACGCCGGCTGGCACGCGAATGGTGTTGAGTGTCCAGAGGCGTTCGCCTTCCGGTGGCAGGAGTGACAGTCCCATCGCCTCGACGCCGGCAGCCAGCGCCCGATGATGACGCTCATGCCGCGCAACGCGCGCGGGCAGTCCCTCTTCTTCCACCATCAGGAGCGCTTCGCGCAGCGCGTAGATGAGGGTCGACGACATCGTGTGGTGGTACTTGCGGCCCACCCAATGGTCTTCGAGCAGCCTGAGATCGAGATAGAAGCTGCGACACTTCACGAGGCGCTCGCGCGCGGAGCCTGCCACCGCGAGCGGCGCGAGCCCCGACGGCGCGCCGATGCACTTCTGCGTGCAGGAGTACGCCACGTCGACGCCCCACCCCGCGACGTCGACTTCCTGTCCGCCGAGCGACGTCACCATGTCGACGATCGTCAGGGCGCCATTCGCGCGCGCGATCGCCGCAAGCTCCTTGATCGGGTTCCTGACGCCGGTGGACGTCTCCGCGTGCACGAGTCCGACGACGTCAGCGCCTTCGCGTGCGAGCTCCTCCTCGAGACGTTGCGGGTCGACGGCACGGCCCCACTCGACATCGATGCGCCGGACCTGCGCGCCGTAGCGCTCGATGATCTGCGCCAGGCGATCGCCAAAATATCCGGTGACGACAACGACCGCGCGCATGCCATCGGCAACGACATTCGCCACCGCCGCTTCCATCGCCGACGTCCCCGTGCCCGAGGTTGCGATCGTCAGCGCGTTGGCATCTGCGCGAAATACGCGCTGCAAAGACGCGCGCACCTCATCCATCAGCGGCACGAACTCGGGATCGAGATGACTCAACACCGGGGCAGCCATCGCGCGCATGACGCGAGGCGCAATCAGACTCGGACCAGGGCCGAGCAGGATACGTTCAGTCGAGGGAAGCGGCATGACGTGAGCAATCACCGTAGAGCGCTGGCTTCCGACTCCGCCAACGCTTCGTCGGACGAGTGGACCGGCGCGAAAAACGCGTCGAGCTGAGCACGAATTATTTCGACAACTTCCGACGTCACCGGACGCAGTGGAGGCCGAGGCATGCCCCCGACGTAACCCATCAGATCCAGCGCGGCCTTGAGACCCGGCACGCCGTACGCACTGCCCACCGACCGCGCAAGAGTGAGAAGCCGTCGCTGAAGCGCACGAGCCTCGTCGATGCGATTCTCACGGACAAGCGCGACCATGTGGGAGCACGCGTCAGGCACTAAAGACGCGAGCGCGAGGATAGCACCATCACAGCCCGCGCACAGCGAAGAAAATAATGTCGTGGCTGAGCCAGCCAGCACGGTGAACTCATCAGGCGTGCGCGAGACGAGCTCGGCGATCTGCGCGATGTCTCCACTTGATTCTTTCATGCCGACGATGTTGGGATGCAGCGCCAGTCGTTCGACAGCATCCGGCAGCAGATTGACTCCGGTGTAGATCGAGACGTTGTAGAGCAGCACCGGAATGGGTGACACATCTGCCACCGCGGTGTAGTGGCGGACGAATGCCTCGCTCGTCATCTGCGGCTTGAAAAACGACGGCGTTCTCACGAGCGCGGCGTCGACGCCAGCAGCCGCCGCCCGCCGTGTGGCTGCGATCGTCGCGCGCGTCGACTCACGTCCGGTGCCCGCGATCAGCGATCGTCCTGTGGGCACGCCCTCGCGCACGATGTCGACGATCCGATCGGCTTCGTCCTCGTCCAACTGGGCGGCTTCACCATTGGAGCCCAGCACGACGAGCCCGGTCAGCGACGTCGTCATCCACTTCGCGACGTTCGATCGCAGCGCCGCCGTGTCGATGGTGTCGTCGGCTCGAAACGGCGTCGCGATCGGCGTGAAGATTCCACTGAAGGGCTTCATGGTTCCAATTGTACAGGCGCGCGTCCCGTGCCCTGAACCACGAGGTTGACGCCGAGCACGACAGCGAAAATGGCCGCGGCTGGGGCCAGCGTCCACGGGGCATCGCCAAGCAGCGCGACGTTGGACGCCTCCTGAAGCATCGTTCCCCACGTTGGTGTCGTGTCGGGAAAACCCAGCCCGATGTACGACAGCGTCGCTTCGGCAAGGATGAACGCGGGCAGCAGCAGCGTGGCCTGCGTACGGAGGTACCCGCCGGCGGCTGGAAGCAGATGTCGTACGAGAATGCGCGCAGCACTCGCACCTGCGGCGCGCGCGGCGATCGCATATTCGCGCTCGCGCTCGGACACGACGATCGCGCGCACACCGCGCGCCACCATCGGCCATCCGAGCAGCGCGAAGATCACCAGCAGCAGCACGAACACGGTTGACGCTGGGAGCACGAGCGGCATCACCGCACGCAGCGCGAGCGCGACATAGATCGCAGGCAGTACGAGGACGAACTCGGACAACCGCGACAGCATCGCGTCGAGCGAGCCGCCCGCATAGCCCGCGATGCCGCCAATCAGGGCACCGAGCAGCGTGGCCGCCAGCGTCGCGCACACCGCGAGCGCGAGCGTGACGCGGCCCCCGTTCAACAATCTCGAGAAGATATCGCGGCCATAGGCGTCGGCGCCGAGCACCAGCAGAGGACCGCGACTCGACGGATCGTCCTCGAAGCGCCGTTCAATGCGGCTGACCAGCCGCCACGCGTGCACATGCGGTCCGGCCCCGTCGCCATCGAAGATGTGAACCGGCGTGGGCGGCGCGTAGAGCAGATCACCGAATCGATGGTCGGGTGGATTCGGCGCGAGCCAGGGCGCGAGGGTCGCGACCAGTGCGATGAGCGCGAGCATGATCACGCCGGCGCGTCTCATGCGCCGTCGCCTTCCCGGACCCGCGGATCAGCCGCCGCCAGTAGAAGATCACCTGCGAGCGTACCGACCGCGAGGAAGACCGCGCCCATCGCCGCGCACGCCGCGACGAGATAGACGTCGCGCCCGCGCAATGCTTGGTACATCAACTGTCCGAGCCCCGGCCATGACGTCACATACTCCACGATGAACGAGCCCGAGAGCAGCGCGCCAATGACCAGCCCATACACCGCGCACAGCGGACGCACGGACGCCGGCCACGCATGACGCAGGATGAGATCGCGTGACGGCACGCCGCGCGCCACCGCCGCGATGACGAACGGCTGCCGCACCGCGTCGGCCATCGATTGCGATTGAAGACGTTCGAAGACGGCCGCGATCGGGACCGCCAGCGCCAGCGCCGGCAATGGCAGGTGCCATGCCACGTCGGCGATCCAGGCGACCCATCCCATGTCCGATGCCCCTGCGGACGACATCCCCCCCGCCGGCAGCCATCCGGTGCGGGCGGCGATGAACACGAACACCAGCGAGGTCAGCAGCGGTGGCAGTGAGACACACACCATCGAGACCATGCCCACGAACGCCGCGAGGCGGCTGCCCTGTCTGCTGCCGGTCAGGATGCCGAGCGAGATCCCGAGCAACGTCGCGATCGCCAGCGCCACCACCGCAAGGGCCGCCGTGTTGCCGGCGGCGCGGACCACGAGCGGACCCACCGGCCGGTTGAAGAGAAACGAGTCGCCGAAGTCGAGACGGATCGCGCGGGTCGCCCACAACGCCCATTGCGTGAGCGGACTGCGATCGAGATCGAAGCGCGCGCGGGTCGTCTCGATCTCGCTGCGCGACGCAATCGGGCCGAGTTGCGATGTGAGATCACCGGGCGCAAGGCGGGTGAGCAGAAGCGCGGTCGACGAGGTGCAGACGAGCAGCACGACCGCGAACACGAACCGGCGCAGGAGAAAGGCCCCCATCAGGGGTTGGTGACGCTCAACGTATCCGCATTCCAGAGAATGAGCGGCCGCTTCACGGACGGCACGACGCCGGCGAGCCTCGCGCTGTGCGCAAAGAACACCCGTGGCGATGCGAAGTACAGCACCGGCAGATTCTCCGCGAAGATGCGCTGCACCTCGATGAAGATCGTTCGCCGGCGTTCGTCATCGAGCGTCGCGGCCTGTTCGTGCATCAGCGTGTCGATCCGCCGCTCCCATTCCGTTGCCGGCATCTTCTGTTCGAGGTTCCACACGTGCGACGATCCGGAGCTGACCCAGAAATCGAGGTTGCCCGCGGGATCCAGATCAGTGCTCAGGAAACGCATGTAGATCGCATCGTAGTCGCAGTCGAAGAAGCGCTCGAGCATCGTGGAATATTCGATCGGAGCGATGTCGAGCACGATGCCGACCCTGGCGGCCTTTTCCTTCAGCACGATGGCGCCGCGCTCGTAGTTGCTGATGCCGCGCTGCGTGATGACTGTGAATTTTGCCTCGGTGCCCTTCTCGTCCTCCACGATGCCGTTCCGGTTGCGATCTTCGAGCCCGATGCGTTTGAGCAGTTCGACGGCGCGTGCGGGGTTGTAACTGTAGCGGGGAAGGTCGGGCGTGAACCAGTGCCGGTTGCCCGGGGTAATCGGTCCCCAGACGGGGACGGCCTCGCCCAGAAACACGGTGCGCGCGACCTCCTCGCGATCGACGGCGTACGAGATCGCCTGCCGGAACTCCGGTTTCTGAACGAACGCAAAGCGAGGGTCGGTCTTCTTCTTCTCCGGCTTCAGGCAGAACCAGAACCCGTCGGCATCGGTGGAGACGCCGGCCTCGACCATCTTCAGGGTGCCGTTCTCCTCGCTGCGGCGCGCCGGCACGTAGTCCTCGGACCTCAGCTCGCCGCTCGTGAGATCGGTCGCGCCCGACTGCAACCGCAGCAGCTCGGCGTTCTGTTCCGGAACGATCTCGATGACGAGGCGATCGAGGTACGGAAGGGTGCCGCCGTCGGGCGCCTTGCGCCAGTACCTCGGATTGCGATCGAAGACGAGGCGTTGACCGATTTGGAACTCCCGCAGGATGAAGGGGCCCGTCCCCACGATCTCGGCGGGCGGGGTCGCCGGGTCCCACGCCTTGCCGAACGTGCCCCCGTCGAGCGCCGCTTCGAGCTTGTGCTTCGGGAGGATCGGGAGCATGTCGAGCAGCCGCACGCCCGGGCCCGACGGCGCCGCGTATTCGAAAACCACCGTCGTGCCATCAGGTGCGCTCGCCTTGATCGGTGCGCCGCCGGGCATCAGGCTGGTGCCGACGACGCTTCCTGACTTCAAGGCGTAGGCAGCGCGAACGGAGAACAGCACGTCGGCCGACGTGAACGGCGTCCCGTCGGACCAGACGACTCCGCGACGGAGATGGAGGGTATGGACCCGGCCGTCTGCGCTCGACTCCCACTTCTCGGCCAGCCATGGCTCGAGTTCGAACGTTGCCCGATTGATGCGAACGAGCCGTCCCTGCGTGAGGCGGTCGAAGAGCTCGGACGGCTGATCCGCCGCCACCATCCGATTGAACGAGCGCGGGGTCGCCCGATCGGAGCCGACGATCTGCCCGCCCCGCATCGCGGGTCCGGTTCCGTTACTCGCCTGGCGCGTCGTCGGACAACCACGCAGGAAAAAGAAGGCGGCCAGCAATCCGGCCGTGACTCCCAGACCCACATAGCGCGATGGCCGTCTGATTCGCGAGGCCATGGGGCCGGCATTGGCAGACCGGCCGGCATCATCGATCAAAGTTGGCCACCCCAGCCAACTTCTTGGCTGCCAAGAAACTGTGCAAATTCCAAAACATTCGTACGCAGATCCTTCATCGCCATCGCACGTTCATTTTTTGAGGGCCAAGAAACCGGCTAAGGGGTTTCCCTCAGCAGTGGTCGAAGATTCACCTGATCTCGACGACAAGTCCAACCCGTTGTGCAGGTTGAAACGAAGTATACAGTCGACCTGCATTTCTGGCACTTGCCACGCAATAGAAGAGGCCACGAGGTTTCCATTTGGCCACCTTCCATTTCGATCTTCATAACGATGAACCAAGACTCGGGCGCAGCGTGTCGATTGAGCAGGCGGCGCGCCTGCTGAACGTGTCGCGCCGAACGGTGTACAACCGCATTCGCGAGGGGCGTCTTCAGACGATCCGTACGCTGGGTGGATCCCAACGCGTGCTCATGGATTCGATCCACGAGGTGCTTGGCTTCCGTCCCCAGGTGCTCCCGACATCGACGCAGCCGGCAATCCCGTTTTCACCGCGGCTTCTGAATCGAACCAACTAACCGAGAAAGTGGACGGTGCTGTGATGTCCCCGACCCCCCGCACAGCGTCTTTCCTTCGCTTCACTCGCCTGGCGCTTGCCGCGTCTCTTTCGGTCGGCGTGGCCGCGGCCTTCCCTGCCGAAGCCCGGGCGCAGCACCGCGCCCGCGTATCCCGGGACCTGGCTGAGAAGCTCGGTTCGGGGGACACGGCAGCCACGAGTGTGATCCTCACCGGGTCGCAACAGCGCATCGATCGGATTGCGGCGCGCAACGGTCTTCGCATCCACAAGCGCCTCCAGACCGGCGCGGTCGTCGATGTTCCTGCCGGCGCGCTCGCCGCGCTGGCCGCGGACGTCGAGGTCGAGGCCGTCTCGAGCAATCAGGTCGTGGAGGCGAACGACGACGTCACGAATCAGACGATCGGCGCGGATCTGGTGCAGGCCGGCGGCTGGGCGCCGGGGGCTCCGGCGCTGACGGGCGAGGGGATCGGCGTCGCCGTGATCGATTCGGGCGTCGCCAACATGCCGGAACTGCGGGGCCGGATTGTCGTCAGCCGCGACTTCACCGACGACCGTGGGCCGGGGCTCGACAAGCACGGGCACGGCACGCACGTGGCGGGGATCATCGCGGCGTCGGGCGCGAACCGTTTCGACCCGACGCGCGGCGTCGCGCCCGGGGCCAACATCATCAGCCTGAGAGTCCTGGACGCGCACGGCCAGGGGCTGACCGGCGACGTGATCGAGGCGATCGACTGGGCGGTCGCCAACCGGGTTCGCTACAACATCCGCGTCATCAACCTGTCGCTGGGCGGCCCCGCGCTTCAGAGCTACCGCGACGATCCGCTCTGCCAGGCGGTTGAACGGGCGTATCGAGCCGGCATCGTCGTGGTCGCGTCGGCCGGCAACCACGGCAAGACGGCCGAGGGCAAACGGATCTACGGCGGCATCACGACCCCGGGCATCTCCCCCTTCGCGATCACGGTGGGCGCGCTCAACACCAAAGGCACGCCGTATCGCAGCGATGACGAAGTGGCCAGCTACAGCTCGCACGGGCCGACGATGGTG
>DATFRP010000360.1:0-15234 GCA_035263125.1 Vicinamibacterales bacterium | reverse complement strand
GGTTCGTGAACAAACGTACGCCGACGGATTCCGAGCCGAGATCATCAGGTCGCTCGCGATCGTTCGACCTGCGCTAGTGGACTAGCCCATCCGCAGGGACGTGGTATAGGTCGGAGATGCCACGCTCCGTGCTCGCCACGATCACACTCGTGGTGGCGTGGGTTGCGATCGCCGTTGCGGCCGACCTCAAGAACGACACGCGCCTCGCGTACGAGAGCTACTCGACGCAGGCGACACAGGCGTTTCTCGATCGGGTTCGCAACGGCGGGTCGGATCACAAGCGCCCCGCGAGTGAAACCACAGCGCTGTCCAACGGCGAAGTACTGGCGGCTCCGGCTCGAGAAGACGGCATCATCTCGGTGCCAGGCGGCCTCGTGCACCACTGGGCCGCGTCGACGGTACTTGCTGGTGTGACGCTGCAGGACGCCGTGAACGTCGCCAGCGACTACAACGGCTATCAAACCATCTACAAGCAGGTCGTCAAGTCGAAGGTGCTGAGCCACGAGGGAAACACGTATCGTGTGCGGCTGCGGATCAAGGACGCCGGGGGCGGATTGAGTGCGACGCTCGATCTCACGTCACGCGTGCAGTACTTCTATCCGAACAGTCAGATGGTCTACAGCATCTCCGGGTCGGAGGAGATACGCGAGATCGAGAATCCCGGAACGAGCAGCGAGCGGAGCCTGCCTGCGGGGCACGACAGCGGATACTTGTGGCGTGCGGCCACGCTCACGTCCTTCTCCGCCACCGATCGTGGAGTCGTCGTCCATACGGAAGCGCTCGGTTTGAGCCGCGGCTTTCCACCCTTCCTGGGCTGGGTCATCGAGCCGGTCGCGCGTCGCCTCGGGCGGAAGAGCGTCGAGCAGTCGCTCCGCGAATTCACACAAGCGGTCAAAGCGCGCGTCCGTACGGCGCCGCCGTCGAACGGGGGCTGACCGCAGCCAACTCACCGACCAGGACCTTGGACCAGGGACCACAGGACGGACCAAGAACCAAGAACATAGGACCAAGGACCAACAGCGCTAGCTGTGACGCGAGGAGCGCGGCGTGGTGCGAACGATTGATTGAAAGCAGATGGCGTATCCGCCGGCGAGCAAGAGTGCGCCGATCGTGTACGCGGACCGACTGATGTCGAGGCTCACGCCCGCGTACGCGCGCAACGCAAACAGCATCGTGTCGGTCGCTGGCGCGATGTTCAGCGGCCGATCCAGCGAGCGCAGCACGTGCATCCAATCGGGCAGCAGGGCGGTCAGGCTCAGAAGCCCCGCACCCGCGGCTGCCAGCATGCCTCCCGCCCATCCGCGCCAGCCCTCCTGTGTGCGCACGTCGAACATGATGTAGGCAGTCCAGAGCATCGTGCCAAGCACCAGCGTCACGAGCGCCACTCGAAAGAGAGAGGACGTCCAGAACAGGTACCAGAATCCCAATGGGCCGGTGTAGGTCATCAGCGCAAACAACGCGACCATACCGGGCAGCGGCGGTCCGAGTGACGCCGCCAGCAGACGGCTTCGTTCTTCACGTCGCTGTCCTCGAATGGTGGTGCTTGCGAACGCGAGCACGACGAGACCGACAATCAACGGCGAGCCTGCGCCGGTCCAGGCCGTGGTGAAGCCGGTGAAGAATCCTGCCAGAACACCGACGAGGAGAAGGACGCACACCGCCAAGGTTATGGACGAGGCCGCATCCACTCGCTCCGATCGCAGGCGCCATGGCGTCGTGGCCGTCACTGAGACAAGTCGAGCCAGACGCGCAACTCGTGGAAATGTGATGCGGGACCGCGCGCCTCCATCGATCCACGGGCGGGCCGGACCGCCGATCGTCAGCAGCGCGACCACGCCGATCAACGCTGCGGCGGCGACAACGCGTTCCCACCAGCCGCGCTCGGCGACCCGCACGGCCTGCGTCGCCGACGTCAGATCGAACGCCGGGAAATCGAGATCGCGACCGAAGCGGGAGACGTGCTCGGTCGCCGCGCGTGCAAACTGCGTGCGCCCGTCGCGCCATCGATCCCACGCCGCGGCGTCTCCCGTGTCGAGCCACCGGTAATAACTCAGAAAGGCCTGTCGCCATTCCGCGAGCGCGCCGAACAACGTCTCCTCGTATTCGAGCGACCGCACGGCGTCGGCGCATACGCGTCCGCATTCCGGCGACCCGGCGACCGCGGTCTGCAGGTCCGCTCGCATCCGGCGCACAGTATCTGCGGCCGCGTGGCCTTCTGCGATCGAGACATCGACCGCATCACGGCTGGTCTGGTAGACGATGCTGAGGAGACTGTTCCAGCCGCCCACCATGTCCCACTCGAAGATCCACATCAGGGGCGGCATCTCGAGTCCTGGCACGCGAACCTCGCGTTCGGCGAACGACCGGATGTAGAAGCCGTTGCGCACCACCGGTCGCGACTCCGCCAGCACGCGGACCAGGGCGTCGACGAGTCGCGGGTCGCTTCCGACAGCGGCCTGCGCCCACTGCTTCGTGAGCGCTCGAACGTCGGCATCGGGATCGAGCGCGAGCCGTGAATCGACGAAGACGTTCGCGTCCGTCCACAGCCAGAACCCGTGCAACGGGTAGAGCGTGCGCGGTCCGGCGCGAAGCGGTCCACCGAACTGCGTGAAGAGGAACGTGCCGGCGATCTGAGGATTGGCCGAGCGAAGCGCACGCAATGCGCGCGCGTGCTCCTCGCCCAGAAAATTCGGGAACGCGCCGAAGCCCTCGAACTCGGGCTTGGCTTGCAGCTCGACGAGACGCCGATGACGTCCGCCCAGTAACGTGGGATTGAGCGGCAGATAACTGAAGAAGTCTCCCGCCGTGAACTTCGTCGACACGACGAGCGATGGCGAGTCGATGTCTCCGAGCGCCTCTTCGTAGACGCGAGGGTCGATGTGGAGCCGTCCCACGTGTCCCACGCCGACAGTCCAACTCCGGAGCACCATCGGCTTGTGAGCCGCCTCGAACGCCGGCAGCAGCCCGTGCAGCATGGCCCGCAGGCTGGCGACAGTGCGAATGGCCATCTCACTTCGATAGGGCCATCCGGTCGTGTTGTAGAGGCTGCCGCCCTCGCCGAATCGGATGATGACCCCGTCGATCGGGAACGTCTGAAAGAGCTCCTCGAGCCCCGCGCGATAGACCCTCCACACCGCCGGGTCAGCTGCGTCGATCCCGACTGCGCCCGGCGCCGGCGCCAGCCGATGCAAGTGCTCCCACAACGGCGGCGTCAGCGCGAGCATATCGGTGGTGAGGAACACCTGCATGCCGCGGCGCCGCGTCCATTCAAAGAGCGGCCCGAAGTACCGTCGCACCGCGGCATGGCGCGCACGGAACGGCGAGGTGGCGTCGTAGACGCTGCCGGATGACGCGTCAGAATGAAGGCGATCGAAATCGATCAGCTCGAGCAGCAGCGGCGCGGCAATCGCATTGTTGCCGTACGCGAGCATGCGCTCGACATACGCATGCCAGTCCTGTTCGATGCGCGCAAACGCCTCCGCGTCGACGTATGGCGGCTTCTCGAGTATGGCGTCGCGGAACACCCGAAGGTCGTGCGAGTAATCTCCGCCCCACGTGCCGCCGAGCGGCACGCCGACGCCTCCGGTGTCCACGAGCCTCAGCGAGAATGCAGGTGAGGACGAGGCGCGTGTCCCGTCTGCCGCAGCCGTCTTCGATCCGAGCACATCCGATGGCCGGGCGCGGCTCGAGATGTGGTACACCGACTCGAAGGCCAGCGCCGCACCAAGCGCGACCGCGACAGCGAGAACAGCGACAACGAGAGTCTTCCAACTCTGCATGAGAAGGAGCCCGACCCGTTACACGATCGACATGCTAATCGCCGCCGCGGTCGTGACGCACTAGAATTTGCAGACGCACGAGGCGCTCATGAGATTCGTTCGGCTGACGCGACGTGTGAGGAAGACGGGCAAGAAGTTTCGCGAAGCGAGAATGCTGGTGCGGGCACTCAGGTTCCCGTACCAACCGGTCGCCGCGCACCTGATTCCGATGCGGCGGTGCAACCTCGCGTGCACGTACTGCAACGAGTTCGACGACCACTCGCCTCCCGTGCCCACGCCCGACGTGCTCAGGCGCGTGGACCGTCTCGCTGCCCTGGGGACCGGCATCATCACCATCAGCGGCGGCGAGCCGCTGCTCCATCCTGACCTCGATCAGATCATCAGCCGCATTCGCGCCCACGGCGCGATTGCCACGCTGATCACCAACGGGTATCTGTTGAGCCGCGATCGCATCAAACGGCTCAATCGCGCCGGGTTGGATCACCTGCAGATCAGCATCGACAACGTCCTGCCGGACGACGTGTCGAAGAAGAGCCTGAAGCTGCTCGACCAGAAGCTTCGCTGGCTCGCGGAGGAGGGCGAGTTCGACGTCACCGTCAACTCGGTTGTCGGAAGCGGCGTCCGCAACCCTGATGATGCGTTGACGATCGCGCGCCGCGCCCGCGAGCTCGGGTTCTCAACGACCGTCGGCATCATTCACAACCACAGCGGCCAGCTGCTGCCGCTCGACGACCATCAGCGTTCGATCCTCGAGCAGATCGTCGCGATCGGCAAATCGACCTTCGATTTCGCCAACTACAACCGGTTTCAAAAGAACCTGGCGAACGCGCAGCCCAACGAGTGGCACTGCGGCGCCGGAAGCCGCTATCTCTACATCTGTGAAGAGGGGCGCGTGCACTGGTGCTCTCAACAGCGAGGCCATCCTGGTATTCCACTGGACCAATACGGTCCCGACGATCTTCGCCGACAGTATCACGCCGTCAAACGCTGCGCGCCGATGTGCACGGTCGGCTGCGTGCACCGCGTCGCGCAGGTCGATGAGCTGCGCGCGAACCCGCAACGGACGCTGACACAGTGGTTCACCGTCTCCCCGATCCAGGATCAGCGACCCGCGCTGCCGGCAAGCGTGCGGATCCTGATGTGGGCGTTCGTGACGGGCCCGCGCCGCGATCTGTTCCGCTCCGTTGCCTCACGAGTGTTCGGCGGCGGCCCGTAGCCACGAAGATCACAGAGACGACGGACACGGAGAATACTGGGCCACGGAGAACGCGGAGACCACGGAGATTTCAGCCACAAAGAGACACGGAGATCTAGGCCACAAAGATTACAAAGAACACGAAGGTGAGGAACGGAGCAAAGATTGATTCTCCGTTTCTTCCGACTTCGTGATCTTCGTGGCCTTCGTTCCTCCGTTTCTCCGTGTCCTCGATGGCTCGGACGATGAACGCGTAGCCACGGAGATCACGAAGAACACGGAGATCTCAGCCACAAAGAGACACGGAGATCTGGGCCACAAAGATCACAAAGAACACGAAGGTGAGGAGCGGAGAACTCACCCCGCGCAATGACAATTGCGGAACGAATTGCGGAGAGAACGGAGGATCTTCACGCGGAGGAAACGGGGCAAACGGAGTGAATCGTTCCTCTCCGTTTCCCCCGTTACCCCCGTGTTGACGCTCTTCTCCGTTTCTTCCGACTTCGTGATCTTCGTGATCTTCGTGGCCTTTATTCCTCCGTTTCTCCGTGTCCTCGGTGGCTCGGACGATGAACGCGTAGCCACGGAGATCACGAAGAACACGGAGATCTCAGCCACAAAGAGACACGGAGATCTGGGCCACAAAGATCACAAAGAACACAAAAGTGAGGAACAGAGTGATTCTCCGTTTCTTCCGCCTTCGTGATCTTCGTGGTCTTCGTGGCCTATATTCTCCGTTTCTCCGTGTCCTCGGTGCCACGCAGGACCCGGCAGATCGCCTCCGCGGCCGCGTGCGGGTTCGTGTACATCGCGAGGTGCGGGCCCTCGATGACCATGACTCGTGTCGAGGGAGCCTGCCGTACGATCTCGTCGGCGTTGCGCCGTGGCACGACCGCGTCCCGCGAGGCGGCGAGATAGACGATCGGTGCGTCGCACCGGCGCAGGAGATCGCGCGCGTCGACACGCAGAATCGCCCGGGCGCGGGCGGCCAGCGTTCGCGCGCTGACACGGGCCCACGTCTCGGCTTTGTCGCGTCGGGCGTCGCGCGCACCGTTGATCGACAGGAACAGCGGGATGCGACGCGCGATCCGCACCATCGTGATGACCCCATCGACCGCGGCGAAACGAAACCACGCCAGCATCGGGTGCGGTGGACGGACGAACGACGCAGACAGGATCACGCCGCGCGTGCGTCGGGGTTCGGCGGCGGCGAGCATGAGCGCCAGGGGCCCCGAGAACGACCACCCCAACACCCAGAAGTCGTCGACGCCCCGAACCGCCTCCGACACGAGCGTGAAAAGACCCGCGTAGTCGTGGCCAGTGTCAGCCGGATACTGCACGACGATCGGCCTGACCCACGATGGGAGCGCCCTGAGGAGCGGACGGAAGAAGACATCGGTGCCGTCGAGGCCCGGAAGCAGGACGAGAGTCACGTGCGCGTCAACGGATCGCAGTGATCTGATTATCCGATCGTTGCGCCGCTATTCAGATTTGAGCACGCTCGTCACCTGCCGGCCGACGCGCGCTGTCGGCATCGCGCAGGCCACGAGCGACACCGTCGCCACGACGGCAGCGATCTGGCAATACGTCGCAACGTCGGTGGCTGCCAGACCGAAGAGCAGGCTGGAAACGAGGCGCGTCACACCAAGCGCCACACCAAGGCCGATCGCAAGACCGATCAACACGAAGCGGGCGCACTGCCCCATCAACAGCCGTGCGACGCTCGAAGGTGTGGCACCGAGCGCCAGGCGGACGCCGACTTCACGTCCCCTCTGGCTCACCGAATACGTAACGACGGCGTAAATGCCGGTGACAGCCAGCACCAACGCCGCCAGCGCGAACGCAGCCATCAGCGAAAGGCTGAACCGTCGTGGAGCCACGGCGTCAGAGAGGTACCGCTCCATCGGCCAGATCTGAGACGCAGCCACTTCAGGATCAATCCGTCGCACGTCTCGAGCGAGGCCCGACGCGAGGGTCATCGGGTCGCCGGTCGTCCGCACGAGCCAGAACATATTCGCGGCCGCCGCTGCCACGTTGTCCGCATGGATTTGTGGATAGGTGACATACAGATCCCATGTCGGCGGTCCATCCAGTCCGGACTGTTGCACGTTTCCGACGACGCCGATGATTTCGACCGGCCTCGGCGCCCCGTCGTTGTCATCGACCAGCAGACGCGCGCCGATCGGCTCGAGCCCGTCGAGCCAGCGACGCGCGAGCGCCTCGTTCACGATCGCCACCGCTCGCGTCTGCTCGGTATCCTGCTCGGAGAATGTGCGCCCGCGCGCGAGGGCGATCCGCGCGGTTTCGAAGTAGCCTGACGATACGGTTCGGTACTGCGCAACCGGCACATGCTCTCGCTCGACAGGTCGCCCCTCCACGGTGAAAGGCACGCGCGAGATCAGCCCGCTCATCGGCGGCAACGAGATGACTCCCGTGTGTATGACCGCCGGCAACGACGTGAGGCGCCGGGTCAGTGCACGTTGAAAGGTGAGGATCGAATCGCGCGTCGTGTATCGACTGGCGGGGAGCGTCAGACGTGCCGAGAGCACGCGCGTGGCATCGAATCCGGGCACGACCGCTTGCACGTTCGCAAAACTCTTTGCCAGCATCGTCATCACGATCAGCAGCACCACCGCCAGCGTGACTTCCGAGCTGACCAGCGCGCCTCGAATGCGCTGTCCTCCTGCAGTCGTCCCTCGACTGCTCGCCTGCAGCGTGTCTCTGAGGTCAACCCGCGCGGACATGAGCGCCGGCATCACGCCGAAGATCACGCCGGTCAATGAAGACACCGCCAGCGCAAACATCAGCATGTCGACATCGACTCGGATCTCACCAAGACGCGGTAACTCCGTCGGCGCGAGCGCCAGGAGACCGGCGACACCGGCTCGCGCCACCAGCACGCCGAGCACGCCTCCCGAGACGCTCACGAGCAGCGCTTCGACGAGGACCCGGCGAACCACGCGGGCACGCGACGACCCGAGCGCGAGCTGCAGGGCGCTGTCTCTGCGCCGCCCCGACGCCCGCGTCAGCATCAGGTTCGCGAGATTGGCGGAGGCGATCAGCAGCACGGCCCCGACCGCGGCGAAGACCGTCACCAGCGCCGTTCGAAATGGCCCGACGATGCCATCGAGCACCCCGACCAGGCGAACGCCGCGCTTGGCCGCGTTCTCGACAGGAAACTGCGTCTGAAGACGACGCGCGATCCCGGTCAACTCACCTGTCGCCTGAGGCAGCGAGGTCGTCTCGCGCAGGCGGCCCACGCCGATCACGAAGTTCAATGAATTGCGTGCACCCCGTCTGGGATCTCGATCCGGTGAAAAGACCAGCACGACGTCGACGTCGCGCACGGGCATCACGAACCCCGCGGCTGCGACACCCACGACGGTGTACTCCTCGCCGTTGAGTCGAATCGAGCGGCCGACGATCGCACGGTCGCCGCCAAACCGGCGCAACCAGTACGGTTCGGTGATCACCACGACGCGCTCGGCTCCCGGGCGCTCATCTCCAGGCTGCAACAAGCGGCCGATGCGCGCGTGCGCACCCAGGACGTCGAACAGGTTCCCCGTGGCCCGGATGCCTTGCACGCGTTCGGCTGCCGCCTCGTCGCTCAGGTTCGCGCTCTGGGCAAAGAAGCCGGCCAGCCCCGAGAGCGACCGCGTGGAGTCGCGATAGTCGATGAAGTCAGGAACATTGAAGGGTGCACGATCGCGGCCCGTCTGATCGGACCAGATCCAGAACACCCGTGAAGGATCGCGATACGGCAACTGACGCAGCAGCACGCCATACACGACGCTGAACATCGCAGTCGTCGTTCCTACGGTCAGGGCGATGGTGACAATCGCGCCCGCGGTGAATGCCGGCGTCTTGCGAAGGGCGCGGAGGCTGTAGCGCACGTCGAGCAGAAGATTCCGCATCCTTCCCACTTACGCCATACTGGTCTGACCGACAAGGACCGCAATGCGAAATTCGCCTAGACCAGCCTGGGAGCTCGCGATCGATCTCGACCGCGACGCGGCGCTTCCTCCCTTTCTCCAGATCGCCCGGGCACTGACAGCGGACATTCAGCGGGGCAGGCTGCGCCCAGGTCAGCGACTGCCGGGCAGCCGCCGGCTCGCGAACACCCTTCACGTCCACCGCAATACGGTGCTCGCCGCACTGGCGGAGCTGATCGCCGAAGGCTGGATCGAGACCGCGCCGGGCCACGGCACGTTCGTCACGAGCGCGATACCTGGGGCTCGCGCGCGGCCAATCTCGCGCCGCCTTGCCGTTCGCACGCGGATGCCGGCCGGCAAAGGCTTCGTGCTCCCGGAACCGCCTCTCGCATACCGGCCGCCGAATCTGCCGCGCGGCACGCTGAACTTGAGCAGCGGCGCACCAGATGTGCGGCTCGTTCCCATGCAATCGATCGGGCGGGCGTATCGACGGGTGTTATTACATCGCGGCGCCGAGCTGCTCGCCTACGGAGATCCCGAAGGGCACCCGGCGCTTCGTTCCGCACTCGCCTCGATGCTGGCGAGCACGAGAGCACTCGCTGTGGCGGCCGACGACGTCCTCGTCACCCGCGGCAGTCAGATGGCGCTGACCCTCACGGCACGCGCGCTGCTCCGGCCAGGCGATGTGGTCGCTGTTGAGCAGGTCGGGTATCGACCAGCCTGGGAAGCCTTCCGGGCCGCAGGCGCAACCATCGTGCCGATTGCGGTCGATCGCGACGGCATCGACGTCGAGGCGTTGAGCAGCCTCGCGACCCACACCACCCTTCGAGCCGTGTACGTCACGCCGCATCATCAATACCCGACGACCGTGACGTTGAAGGCAGCCCGAAGGATCGCGCTCCTGGAACTGGCGCGCGCCAAGGGCATTGCCATCATCGAGGACGACTACGATCACGAGTTCCACTACGACGGCCGACCGGTGCTGCCGCTGGCGAGCGCCGATCATGGAGGCGTTCTCGTCTACATCGGCACGCTGTCGAAGATCTTCGCACCTGGCCTGCGAATCGGTTACATCGTCGCGCCCCCACCGGCGTTGCGCAGCATCGGCGCGATCCGCTCTCTGCTCGACATCCAGGGGGACCTCGCCATGGAAGCGGCGATCGCGTCGTTGATCGAGGACGGTGAACTGCAGCGCCATGTCGCGCGCGTCCGTCGCGTCTACGCGAATCGACGCGAGATCCTCACGCGCAGCCTGCGGCGCACGTTTGGAGACGGCGTCGATTTCACACCAGCGGGCGGAGGCATGGCGCTATGGGTGCATCTGCAGATGCCGGTTGATGTCGAGCTCTGGGCCCGGCGCAGCGTCGAGCGCGGCGTCTCGTGGTACACAGGACGTCGATACGCATTCGACGGCCGACCGACGCCGTTTGCACGATTCAGTTTTGCGTGGCTGAACGAACGCGAGCTTCCCGAAGCGGTCAAGCGAATGGCCGCGGCGCGACCGTAATTGGGCTCAGATCGGACCACGGAACTGCGGCCAGTTCGACGCCGTATCCTGACTGACAATGCTCGCGGGCACACATAGCAGTCCCAGCACGATCAGGGTACGAGCACACGTCTTCATCTCGTACCTCGAGCACTCACATGCAACGATCGCCGAACCACGGCGTTAATATCTCATCATGTTCTCCGATCTGCGTGTCAGCCTCAGGCTGTTGTGGAAGGACAAAGCGTTCACCATCACCGCGGCGGTGACGCTCGCGGTCTGCATCGGTGCAAATGCCGCGCTGTTCTCGGTGGTTCGCGGTGTGCTGCTGAAGCCGCTCGCGATGCCCGACGCCGACCGGGTCGTGCTCGCCGGCAATGCCTACCCCGGTGCGGGCGTCGACCAGCCGATTGGTGCCGCCGTACCCGACTACTTCGATCGCCTGCGGGACATCACCGCGTTCTCGGATCAGGCGCTCATCAAGCAGGATCGCCGGAGCATCGAACAGGCCGGCGGGGCTGCCAGCGTCGAAGGGATGGTCGTCACGCCGTCGTTCTTCAGGGTCGCGGCCGTGAAACCGCAGCTGGGGCGCACGTTCACCGATGACGAAGGCGAGATCGGCCACGAGCTCGAAACCGTTCTCAGTGATGCCTACTGGCGCAGCCAGTTCGGTGGCGATCGGAGCGTGGTCGGTCGTCAGCTCCGCATCGACGGACGGCCGCACACCATCGTCGGCGTCATGCCTCCGCGGTTCAGGCCCACCGACGCCGACATCGCGCTCTGGACGCCCATGGCCTTCACGGCCAAGGAGAAATCGGACGATCAACGACACAGCAACAACGTGATCAACATCGCGCGATTGAAGCCGGGCGCAACAGTGCAACAGGCGCAGGCCCAGATCGACAAGTTGAACGCTGCCAATCTCGAGCGGTTTCCGCAGTTGAAAGAGGTCCTCATCAACGCCGGCTTCCATACGATCGTCACGCGCCTGCAGGACCAAATGGTCAAAGAGGTGCGGCCGGTGCTCTATCTGATGTGGGGTGGTTCGCTGTGCGTGCTGCTGATCGGCTGGGTCAACGTCGCGAACCTGGTGCTGGTCCGCTCGCGCGTGCGGCTGAAAGAGCTGGCCACGCGGATGGCGATCGGCGCGGGCACGTGGCGGATCGCGCGACAGCTTGCTGTCGAGCATGTGCTGCTGTCGTTCGGAGCAGCGTTGGCGGGGATCGCCATCGGCTTCATGGCGCTTCGCGCGATGAACACCATCAACCTGCAGGATCTGCCTCGTGCCCAGGACATCAGCCTCGACACCGTCGTCGTGAGCGACACGCTGATCGCCGCCGCGGCAATTGGGCTGGTCCTCGGCTTGATTCCCATCGTCGCGACGCTGCGCGCCAATGCGGTTACCGTGCTGCGCGAAGAGGGGCGATCCGCCACGAGCGGCCGCGGCGCACAGCTGCTGCGGCGCGTGCTCGTCGTCGCTCAGGTCGGATCGGCGTTCGTTCTGCTGATCGGCGCGGGGCTGCTGTTCGCAACCTTCCGGAAAGTCCTCGCGGTCAATCCCGGCTTCACGACCACCGGCGTCCTCACCGCCGCCGTGTCTCTTCCCAATGCGCGTTACGGGGATGACGATGCACGTCGTCGCTTCACGGACGAGGCGCTACGGCGGGTTCGAACGTTGCCGGGCGTGACGATGGCCGGCGCGACCGACAGCATTCCACTTGGCAACAACGGGAGCGCGTCTGCGATTCTCGCGGAAGGTTACACGATCAGAAAAGGTGAATCGCTCGTCGCCCCCAGCGAAGTGCGCATCTCGCCGGGGTACTTCGAAGCGATCGGCGCGAAGCTTCGGGCGGGTCGTTTCTTCACCGAGCACGACGCCGGCGGCTCACTGCGCGTGATCATGGTAGATGACCGGCTCGCGCGGCGATTCTGGCCCAATCAGAACCCCATCGGCCGTCGCATGTATCGACCGACCGACGGCGCCAGCGATCTCACTGCGGTCACCGAGAAGACGCAGTTCATGACCGTCGTCGGCGTCATCGCCGAGATGAAGCTGCGCAATCTCACGGACGGAGATCGCCTGGTCGGCGCGTACTTCCTTCCGCTCTCGCAGGAGCCACAGGGCGGCCTGACGTTCGTGCTCAAGACCAAGAGTGATCCCGCGCTGCTGTCGGGCACGGTGCGGCGCGAAGTAGCGGCGATCGACGGCCAGCTTCCGGTTTTCGAGATCCAGCCCATGACGCATTGGACCGAGCGCTCCGTCGCCACGCGACGCGCACCTGCGCTGCTGTCGATCGTCTTCGGGTTCGTCGCGTTGTTCCTCGCGGCGATCGGCATCTACGGCATGCTCGCGTATCTGGTGACGCAGCGCCGGAAGGAGATCGGCATACGCGTCGCGCTGGGCAGCAGCGCCGGCGGCGTCTTTCACCTCGTGCTGCGGGAGGGGCTGGTGCTCGTGGCGATCGGACTGCTCGTCGGCGGAGTTGGTTCGGCTTTTCTGAGGACGACGCTCGAGAGTCAGTTGTTCGGCGTCAGCGCATCGGATCCGCTCGTGCTGCTGCTGGTCAGCGCGCTGCTCCTCGTCATCGCCTTCATCGCGTGCGCTGTGCCCGCCCGCCGGGCCACGAAGATCGATCCGCTGCTCGCCCTCGCGGAGTAGCCGCGTATGTCGTGTCCGGCTTCAGCCGGACGAGGGCCACGGAGAACACGGAGTTGTTGGCCACGGAGATCACGACGATCACGAAGGAAGAAACGGAGCAATGTCTCCGTGACTGATCCTCCGTGTTCTTCGTGATCTCCGTGGCCTAAGTCTTCTCCGCGCTCTCCGTGGCGCGAAAGCGGCAGGCGGCCCAGATCTATGACGGCCGCTCCGCGCGATCGATGACGATCGTTTCGACGTTTCCGCGCGCCGCTTGCAGCCTCAACCCGAGCTGCTCCTGAAGCGCCGCAAAGAGATCGGGTTTCTCCGGCGTGCCGGTCACCGGCGGGAGCTGACCGCCGAACTGCGTTTCGTCGTACGTCCACTCCAGATCGAAGTCGTATCGGCCTGCGAGACCGGTCTTGTCCACGACGTGGCGATCGAGCACCGACCGTTGCAGCATCGCGGCGAACTCCCCCATCGTCGCGTTGCGTGCGGGCAGCTGCACGCGGCCGGGGAAGATTCGGTTCACGAGCACGGGCTGCTCGTTCGGTGCGGCGCTCGCGTTCAGGGTGGCTCCGCGCTTGACGAGCGTCAGCTCGTAGAGCGGCAGCTCACGCTGGTCGCGATGAAAGGCGAGCTTGAACCTGTCGGTCAGGAGCGTGCGAAGCATCGCCATCTGCTGCTCGGTGGTGGGACGGGCGTCTCCGGGAGTCGAGGCACGAATGTCGTAGCGATCGGAGTCGGCCCAGGCGGGACCGCCCGTGATCGCACGTGGCGGCACGTTGTAGGCAGCCGCCACCATGTACTTGAGCGTATAGCTGCGCGCGACGAACTGATGCGCGCCCTGCATCGTCGCAAATCTCCCGCTCCGATCGTCGGGCGCGGTTGGGGTGATGGTCGCGACTTCGAACGACGGCTGCGGCGCAGGCCCGGTCTGGGCGACGAGCCGAACCGCCACCAGCAGGAGAATCGCGGCGCGCACGCTATTTCGTCGACGCTTTGACCGGGAGCGGCACCGGCGTCGCGCACGCCGACGGTTTGAAGTTGGCGTCGGTGGGCTCGCGGCGGAACGACGTGCTCGTATAGAACGGCTGCGAGAGGTAGCGCGGATCCTCGATGATCGTGATCACGTGCAGCCAGCTGTCGCCGTTGGGATGCGTGGGCAGGCGGTGGAAGTACTCGGTGATGCTGGCCTGCTCGCTGTACGGCACACCATTCTTCCGCAGGTATCCCTCGCGGAAGTTCGTCGTGACGACCTTGAGATCACCGCCGCTGTTGATCTGACCCTGCTCGCGAGGCGGCGGGCCACCTCGTAGTCCGCCACCGCCGCCACCGGGAACGCCGCGATCCAGCAGGCCGCCACCGGTCACGCGCGGATCCGGTCGGCCGTCGGCGGCCGGCCCGCCGCGTCCGACACCGGGCCCTTCCCACTGCGCGATCGAGAATCCCTGCAGCGTGCGCTCTCCGGCGGGCTGTTTCGAGCGATCGAAATTCAGCACTCGCGTCTGCGTGCCGGCGTCGAATTCCATCTTCAGCGTCTGATCGTCCTGCCATGAAATGCGGATGCGGCCCGGCTGCCGGATGATGCCGCCAACACCATACGCCTTGCACTGATTGCCGCTCGTGTTGTCGGCGTCGAGATTCCAACCGGCGGCGGCCTTACGGCCTTCGGCGTTGACCGGGATGCTCGAGACGTCGCCCTTTGGCGGCGTCACCATCCGCCAGCGCCAGTCCTCGCTCACGATCGACACCCACGTCCCGGTCAGGTCGGCCGGGGCGAGCTGGCGTCCCGTTTGTGGAGGACCTCCCGCGCGGCCCTGCCCAGCTACATCGGAGCGACCAACTGTGAGCGTCACTGCAAATATCGCGAGACCGATCGCCAGAGCCGCTCTTAAAGGCCGGCTTGCCCAAATCAGTGAATTCATCATGAATGTCGAAGGATACGTCCATATGGCTGCGGTTTTCCAGGGCCAGGCCCAAGGCCGGCCCGGGGCCGGGACCAAGTCCCCGGATGAGGCCGCAGCGCCCGCGACTGTCACGGCGAACGACCCGGGCTCGTCTTAGTTCGGGGAGGGTCTGGGACGTGAATGAAACGGTCGAGTCCGCAGCTGGCGAGTTCGAGCCGAACCGTGGGCGTCTGTTCGGGATTGCGTACAGGATGCTCGGGTCGCGGGCCGAAGCCGAGGACGTGGTTCAGGACG
>DATFRP010000359.1:0-95985 GCA_035263125.1 Vicinamibacterales bacterium | reverse complement strand
TTTCGGCGCGTCCTGCGGCGCCACTTCGCGGGTCCCGCGCATGTGGCGCTTCGACTTCGTCGTCTTGCTCGTCAGGATGTGGCGCTTGAACGCGCTTCCGCGCACGATCTTTCCCGTGCCTGTCTTCTTGAAGCGCTTCGCGGCGCCGCGATGTGTTTTCAGTTTCGGCATAGTTCGATTCTCTGTCCGCGGGATCTCGAGCGCCCGCTCTACTCGTCGCTGACCGTAGCGGTGTCAGCCGCCGCCCCGACTTTCGGTCTCGGCGCCGGGCCTTTTCGGCTCGTGCGCTGGCTCAGAATGACGTGCATCTGATTGCCTTCCATACGCGGCGACGTTTCCGCAAGTGCCACTTCGGCCAGCTCTCCCAGCAGGCGCTCGAGGATGCGCCGCCCGATCTCGGGATGCGCCATCTCGCGGCCGCGGAAAAAGATCGTGGCCTTGACCTTGTCACCATCGCTCAAGAAGCGCTCGATGTGCTTCTTCTTGAACTGATAGTCGTGCTCGTCGACCTTCGGGCGGAACTTGATCTCCTTGACCTCGATCACCCGCTGGTGCTTCTTGGCCTCGCGAGATCGCTTCTGCTCCTGATACTGATACTTCCCGAAGTCCATGATCCGGCACACGGGCGGCACCGCGGTCGGCGAGATCTCGACGAGGTCGAGACCCTTCTGACGCGCAATGACCAGCGCCTGCGGCGGCGGCATGATCCCGAGCTGCTGTCCGTTCTCGTCGATGACCCGGACTTCGCGCACGCGAATGCGCTCGTTCGTGCGAACGCGGTCATCACGTCTTGGCGATCGATCGAATGCGATAACGTCCTCCGAGTTTGTTACGCCGACTTCTGTTCTGCCGGCGGCGGTCCACCCATGCTCTTCGTTCGAATTTCCTCGAGCGCGTCTGCGACGAACGTGTCGAGCGGCCGCGTCCCGAGGTCTCCCGCCGAACGACTGCGCACCGAAACCGCGTTCTCCGAGGCTTCGCGATCGCCGGTCACCAGCATATACGGGATCTTCTGAAGCTGGGCCTCTCGGATCTTATAACCAATCTTCTCCTGCCGATCGTCGAGTTCGACCCGGAGCCCGGCGGCAGCCAGCCGATTCCGGACCGTGATCGCATAGTCGCGATGGCGGTCGGAGATGGGCATGACCACGACCTGAACCGGGGCCAGCCACAGCGGCCAGGCCCCCGCGAAGTGCTCGATCAGCATCGCGATGAACCGCTCGAAGCTGCCGTAAATCGCGCGATGAATCACAACCGGGCGATGCTCGGCGTTGTCGGCCCCGATGTACTTCAGGTCGAATCGCTGGGGAATCTGGTAGTCGAGCTGAATCGTGGCGCACTGCCACTTGCGTCCGATGGCGTCGACGACGTCGAAGTCGATCTTCGGCCCGTAAAAGGCGCCGTCCCCTTCGTTCAGGATGTACGGCTCGCCGACCGCGTCGAGCGCACGTTTCAGTTCCGCTTCCGCGTGATTCCACTGCTCGATAGTGCCCAGGAATTCCGGCGGCCTCGTCGAGAGCTTCATCTCGGGCTTCAAACCGAAGTCGGCATACACCCGCTGGACCAGCCTCAACACATGTTCGACTTCGTTGCCAATCTGCGACTCCATCACGAAGCAATGGCCATCGTCCTGGCTGAACTGACGGACACGCGTCAGGCCGGAGAGCACGCCAGAGGCTTCGTTGCGGTGGAGCGGCGTCTGCTCGTGGTAACGAATCGGCAGATCCCGGTAGCTGCGCGTCTCGCTGCCGAAGATCAGCATATGGCCCGGGCAGTTCATCGCCTTCAGGCCCATCTCTTCGCCTTCGCTCTCGACGAGGAACATGTTCTGACGGTAGTGCTGCCAGTGCCCTGACGTCTCCCACAGCGCTTTGTTGAAGACAATAGGGGCCTTGACCTCTGTGTACCCAGCCGGCACGAGCACACTGCGCATGTAGTTCGCGAGCGTGTTGTAGAGCACCGTGCCCTTCGGCAGCCAGAACGGGGCACCCGGTGCCCACGCATGGAACATGAAGAGATGTTGATCGCGCCCGATCTTTCGGTGGTCGCGCTTCTTCGCTTCCTCGAGCCGGTGCAGGTAATCCTGCAGCTCCTTGTCGGAGAAGAACGCCGTGCCGTACACGCGCTGCATCGGCTGATTCCGCGCGTCGCCCTTCCAATAGGCGTTCGACGTAGTCAGCAGCTTGAAGGCCTTGAGCTTGCCCGTCGAAGGGACGTGCGGTCCGACGCAGAAATCGATGAAGGTCTCCTTGTCCTTGATCGTGTAGCAGGAGACTTCGGACTGACCTGCGGTCTTCTCGTCGATCAGCTGCACCTTCAGCGGTTCTCCGCGCGCGCCGAAGAAGCGCCGCGCGTCGTCGCGCGGCCACATCTGCCGCTCGAACACGAGATCCTGATCGGCAAGCTCACGCATCTTCTTCTCGATGGCGTCGAGATCTTCGGGTACGAACGGGCGCGGGACGACGAAGTCGTAGAAGAAGCCTTCGTCGGTCGGTGGCCCTATTCCGCACTGGACAGCCGGAAAGAGATTCGTCACCGCCGCGGCAAGCAGATGCGCCGTGCTGTGGCGATACACCATCAGCGCGTCCGGGCTCTTCGACGTCAGGATCTTGAGCCGCGCATCGGCGGTCAGGGGATAGGTCAGGTCGACGAACCGATCGTCAACGACCGCGGCCAACGCCGCCTTCGCCAGTCCAGGCGAGATCGCGAACGCAACGTCGTTGACAGGGGTGCCCGCAGCGACACTTCGCGTGGATCCGTCGGGAAGCGTGATCGTGACTTGACTCATCCTTCGACTCGCTTCGCTCGCTCAGGACTCGCTTCGCTCGTGCGAGTCTGGGTTCGCGCAGCGTTCATGCTTTGCATCAGCACCTGAGACGCGGCGGCCGCCATGAGCGAGTAGACCGCCTTCGCCGCTCCGCGGCTTCGGCGAGACAGCCTACGGCTGGCTCGCCTAGCCGAAGCTCACGCTTCGGCATTGCTCGCGTGAGCGAAGGCTGGTAGGCGCGGGTGGACTCGAACCACTGACCTCCTCCGTGTCAGGGAGGCGCTCTAACCAACTGAGCTACGCGCCTGTATCTCGCGAGATCAGGCCTAGAAACGATCAGTATAACAGAAGCCTGAAGGGGTTAGCGGGCAGGTGACAGAGGGAAAAGCAGTCCACGGCAGGAGGAACAGGCATCAGACAGTAGGCAAGGTCAAAGTCGAGCGAAGAGAAGACTCACCTTTGACCTTTGCGTTTTGACCTTTGACTTACGCGCGAAGCGCGCTAGCGCACGAGATCTTTCAGAGCCTTGCCGGCGCTGAAGCGGACGACGCGTCTCTTGGGGATCTTGATGGCCTCACCAGTCTGCGGATTGCGCGCGGTACGCGCTTTCCGCTGCGCGGTCTTGAACGTGCCGAACCCGACGAAGGTGATCGAGTCACCCTTCTTCAGCGATTTCGTGATGCCGTCGATCAACGAATCGACTGCGGCCGCAGCTCCCGCCTTGGACGATCCAGTGTCCTTGGCGACCTTGGCGATCAGTTCCTGCTTGTTCATGAGATCTCCTCTTCGCGCACGTCACTCGCTCGCCCAACACATGCACGTGTTGGCATGCGGTTATACGCGACGACACAGGAGGTGTCAACGGGAAAGCACGATTTTTCGGGCCTTCCGCGGGCGATCGATCAGAGTGACGATCGCTATGCGGCTTTCTTCTCGGTCTTCTCTGTGAGACGCTCGATCGCTTTGTCGAGCGTCGGATCTTTCGCGGGAGGCGCGGCGCCGAACTCGACGTCCGGTTGTTCGACTTCGACGTCCGGTGCGAGCCCGCGCTCGTGAATGCCGGTGCTCGTTGGCGTGAGATATCGAATCGACGAGAGGAGCAGGCCACTGCCGTCCGGCAGTTTGACCAACTGCTGCCGCGCGGCGCGTCCAAGCGTGCGCTCGCCGACGAGTTCGGCGCGATGGTTGCCACTGAGCGCTGACGCGAACATTTCCGCGGCCGCGGCGGTGCCCTGATCGACGAGCAGCACGATCGGAGCGACGAGGCTCCCGTCCGATGACTGCGCGGCGATCGTTTCCTTCTGCGTCTTCGTCTGCCGCACGGCGAGCGTGCCGCTCGATACGAACAACCGCGCCGTCGAAATGCCATCGTCGAGATCACCACGAGCCGTTCCCCGCAGGTCGACGATGTAACGGGCCGCGCCGGTCTTGGCGAGCGCTTCGAACGCCTGGCGGAGATGGGCCGGCGTGTCTTTCGTGAATTCGACCAGACGAACGTACCCGGTGTTCGCATTGGCCATGCGGGTCGTCAGATCGGGCCCGGCGGTGCGCTCACGCACGACCGTGACCTCGTGAGGGTCGGCCGCATTGCCGCGGATGACGAGGAGGGCGACCTTCGAACCGACTGCACCGCGCAGCAGACGGGCGCCTTCATAGACCGAGATGTCGCGGGTTGGCCGCTTGTCGATCGCGCGGATGAAGTCGCCTGTGCGCAAACCGGCTTTCGCGGCCGGCGATCCATCGCGAGCCGATACAACGCGGAGGTAATACTGGCGGGTCAGCTCCACGCCGATATCCGCTGGCCCCGGGTTGTTGTTGCCCTCGTACGCCTTGACCAGGTCGGGTGTCAGGTAGGCGCTGTCAGCATCGAGCGCTTCGGTAAGGCCTCGCATCGCACCTCGCATCGCCTGCTTGATGTCGACCTCTTCCACGTAGTTGTTCACGACGTGGGCGACGACATCATCGAAGACCCGAAGGTGTTGATACGTGTCGTCCTTGGCCATGACCTGGCCCAGGTACCCCCCGACCACGGCGAAGATGATGACCGGCACCGAGACGGCGAGAACCCAAACGCGCGTGCGAGAAGTCATGTAGAGGACTCCCTGATGGGCCGCCTAAACGCGGCCCTACGAGACCGAGCCTTAACGAGGCTTCAACTATTGTACGGGATCGACCGTTTTACCGTCGATCCGCATTTACAGTGTAACGGGGCCCGCGGAGGTCATCCCGAACCGGCCCAGCTCAACGCCGCTTTCGACACGATCGCCTTGTTTCAGGCTCGTCGACGCGAGATCGAGATAGCGGTACGAGTAGTTGTTGGCGCCAGTTCGCCAACATATCTTGCGGCGAGGTCGCCGCGTGTCGATCTGTGCGATGAGCTCCCCTCGCGTGGCGACAGCGCGCTCGGCGGTGACCTTGGCCTGTCGAGCCTCGTCTTCCTTCTGCAGCTCCCGTGCGTGTGTACATGGACAACAGACCCATGCATGAGACACGAGAGCGAGAACGTGAAGCGGCGTGACATCTGTACAGTGGTGGGAGTGCGAGAATTGTACGGTGGGCCGGATCGCGGCGTTCGACGTCGGTGATCGCCGGATCGGGGTGGCGGTGAGTGATGCGACCGGCACGCTCGCGCGCCCGGTCGGCGTGCTGAGGACGTCCGGTCTCGACGGCGACGCGCTCGACCGCGCCGCATCCGAAGTGGCCCGGCTTGCTGCGGAAGAGGACAGCCTCGAGACGCTCGTGGTCGGCCTGCCACGTCATCTTGATGGATCGCCGAGTTACATGACCCCCCGTGTCGAAGCGTTCGCCGCCCGCCTTCGGGCGCGCACAGATCTTCCGGTGGTCCTTCAGGACGAACGTCTGACCAGCCGCGAGGCCGAGAGCCGACTCGCGATCCGCGAGAAGGACTGGCGCGCGCGAAAGGAGCGGCTCGATGCGGCGGCGGCGGCGATCATCCTCCAGGAGTATCTCGATGGCCGGTAGGGCAGCGAAGGCGTTCCTCGTTCTCATCGTGATCGTTCTCGTCGTCGGCGGCGGAGCGGCGCTGTTCACCGATACCGTGTGGGGCCGGATGCATCAGCCGTACAAGGGTTACGAGGGTGCCGAGCAGTTCGTCGACATTCCGCAGGGGGCAGGCGCCGCAGAGATCCGCCGCCGCCTGATCGAATCAGGCGTGGTCTCCGACGAGGTCACGCTGCGCGCTGCACTGTGGTGGAGCGGGCGATCGCGCTCGCTGAAGGCGGGCGAGTATCGCTTCGATCAACCCATGACCCCGCTGGCTGTCGTCGAGAAGATGGCCACCGGCGACGTCTACACGCGCCGGCTCACATTTCCCGAGGGGCTGACGATCCGCGAAATGGCTGCCCTCTACGAAGAACATGGCTTCGGGCGCGCGAAGGAGTTCGTGGCGGCCGCCAGCAATGCGGCGCTCATCAACGATCTCGATCCGAAGGCCAGGGATCTCGAGGGGTATCTCTTCCCGGAAACCTACGCCCTGCCGCGCACAACCCCGGCAAGCCACATCGTTGAGCTCATGGTGGAGCGGTTCCGGACGACCTACGGTGAGGTGCTCAGAGATCGCGAGTTGGCCCAGGGTCTGACCCTGCGTCAGGTGGTCACGCTCGCATCGCTCGTCGAGAAGGAGACGGCCAAGTCCGAAGAGCGCCCGGTTGTAGCCGCGGTCTACGCCAACCGCATGAAGCAGGGCATGGGCATGCAGGCCGACCCCACGGTCGTTTACGCACTTGTCAAGGCCGGCCGGTACGACGGCAATATCAGAAAGGCTGATCTGAGCATCGATTCGCCATACAACACATATCGATACCCGGGGCTTCCGCCCGGACCGATCGCCTCACCAGGCCGCGCCTCGCTCGAAGCTGCGCTGACGCCCGCGGATGTGCCCTATCTCTACTTCGTCAGCCGCAACGACGGCACGCATGTCTTCGCGGAGACACTGACCGAGCACAACGCGAACGTTTACAAGTATCAGGTGGAGTACTTCCGAAGGGCCAGGGAGGCGGGAAGCAAAGGGCCGGCGCAGCCTCAGAAATCAGGCAAGAGGGGGTAGACCCTTCGCGAGGTACGCACCACTAGTCCAGGAATTTGGGCGGCAGTGGCAGCTTGGCGTGCGTGGCGATGTCGTGCTCGATCCACAGCTGCGCCTTCGACTGTTTCACGAACGCTTCCATCTTCTGGCGCGACGTCTTCGACTGCTCGGCGTTGAACTCGAATGTCGGAACGCGGCCGGTCGTGCGTTCCTCCGGGTAGTGATACAGATCGCCAGCGAGCAACACCGGACCTGTCTTCGCGAGCTTCACGAAGAGCACCTGGTGTCCCGGCGTGTGGCCTGGCGCGGACTTGACGACGACGGTACCGTCGCCGAACACGTCGAAGTCTTCGTTGACGAGCAGCTTGGTCTTCGCCGTCTCGAGTGCGCTGTACGTCTGCGGCTGGATGATGCCCTGCGGCTTCTCGGAGAACATGAAGTCGCGTTCGGCCTTCTGGACGATCCAGGTCGAACCGGCGAACGCGTTGGCGTTGGCGGTGTGGTCCGAGTGGTAATGCGACATGGCGAAGTAGGTGATGTCGGCTGGTGTGTAGCCGGCCTCCTTCAACTGAGGGAGCAGCCGCCTGGTGGCTGACATCACACCCTCGCTCGCTGGTTCGTCGCCCTTGAACTGCCTGTCGGGGATGCCGCCGCTGTCGAACACGAACGTGCCTCTGGGATGCACGATCAGATACGACGTGTTGCGGAAATCGACCTCCTTCAGCTCCTCGCGTGTGAAGTTGAACAACTTCGGATCGAGCCCTTTGATCACGCCGTTATCGAAAATGTACAGGCGCAGGCTCTTCACGGCGGCAGGCTTCTGCCGTGCCGAGACCACTGCCGCCGCGCTCACGGCGAGCAGTACGAATACGACCGCTAGCGTGCGACTCATTCCCGTCCCCCTCGCTCGCCCCACTTCAGCTTCTCGCGCAGCAACTCGAAGTAGCTGCGCGTGGGCGCCTTGATCAACCGCAGTGTACGCTCCGACGTCCGCACGCGCACGACGTCGCCTTCCTGCAACGGATACCCGGACTGCCCGTCATACGTGACGAAGATCTCGTCGAGGGTTCCCTGCACCTGAGGACGCACCTCGATCACTTCGCTGCTCGGGATGATGATGGGCCGGTTGGTGAGCGTATGCGGAGCGATCGGCGTCAGCGCGATCGCGTTCGCGCGCGGATGCACGATCGGACCGCCGGCGGCCAGATTGTAAGCGGTGGATCCCGTGGCGCTCGCGATGATGAGGCCGTCCGCCTTCACCTTCGTCACCAGCCCGCTGCCGACCGAGATCGAGAGCTCGATGATGCGCGAGAGCGCCGCCTTCGTGAACACGACGTCGTTCAGCACGATGCGCGCGTCGAAGTGTTCGCGCGCGCGGTAGGCATCGGCAGCAAGCATTGCGCGCTCGTCGATCGCGGCCGTGCCGTCGACTGCGGATTCGAGCACCTGATAGAGCTCGTCGATCCGCGTTTCCGTCAGGAAGCCGAGGCTGCCGAAATTGACGCCGAGGATCGGGATGTCGCGCCCGGACTGTGCGGTGCGCGTCGCCATGCCAAGGAGCGTCCCATCGCCGCCCATGACGACGATCAGATCGACGGCTTTCGGAAGGTCGTCGCGCGTGTGGGTGGACGCGTCGGCGTTCAGCCGCGCCAGCCTGGCGGTCTCCAACTCGAACACCGGCTGGATGTTTCTGTTCTTCAGCCAGTCGCCGAGCTTTTCGAGGTGATCGGCGGCGGCAAGCAGACCTCGCTTGGCGACGATGCCGACGCGCGAGATGTTCGTCTGGGTCATGCGACGCGGAAGTGGATGAGGAACTCGACGTTCCCTTTCTGTCCGGTGACCGGGGAGGGCGTCCAGGCCACGCGGATCAATCCTACCTCAGCGCCGGCCGCCGCCACTTCTTCCAGGACGCGATCGTGAATAGCGGAATCTCGAATGATCCCCTTTCGTACTTCCGCCCGTCCCGCCTCGAACTGTGGTTTGACGAGGGCGACGATATCGGCGCCGGGCGCGAGCATCGGCGGCACGACCGGCAGTATCCGTGCAAGCGAGATGAACGACACGTCGATCGTGACGAGATCGACCGGCCCGGGCAGCGCCGACGGCGTGAGGTGGCGCGCGTTCATGTGCTCGAGGACAACGACGCGCGCGTCGTTGCGCAGCCGCCAGTCCAGTTGCCCATGGCCGACGTCCAACGCCACCACGCGCGCAGCACCGCGCTGGAGCATCACATCGGTGAAGCCGCCGGTCGATGCGCCGATATCGAGACATTCGCGGCCGGTGACAGCGATGTGAAACGTGTCGAGCGCATGCGCCAGCTTCAATCCGCCGCGACCGACATACGGATGATCGGGCGCGATCAACGCGACGACTGACGCTTCGTCAACGGTCGTTCCTGCTTTGGTCACCGGCTTGCCATCGACACTGACCTGTCCTGCCAGCACCAACGCCCGCGCCCGCTCACGCGAAGGAGCGAGCCCGCGGGTCATGACGAGTTGATCGAGTCGAACGCGGGCCATGAGTCGCGCGATTGTAGCTGTGGAGGGAACGGAGGTGGCGGAGGGAACGGATTAACAGGAGGAACGGAGAAACGGAGAACGAACGGAGTTACGCCACACCGACACCCACAATCACAGTCGGTGCGTCCTGAGCGATGGTGATTGTGGGTGTCGGCGTGGCGTTCTCCGTCCGATCTCCGTTCCTCCGTTTCTCCTGTTAGACCGTTTCCTCCGTCCCCTCCGTTCCCTCGCACCGAACTAATTCGACCGCTCGACGATCCACCGCCCGATGCCGAGCAGATACGCGTCGGCCATGTCGGCGGCGCTCAGGATCGTGTGGGCGCGATCGAGGCAGTCGCGGGCCATTTGCTTGGACGTGTCGAGTCCGTAGAGACTGGGATAGGTAGGCTTGCCGGCGGCGGCATCTTTGCCTGCGGTCTTGCCGAGATCGGCCGACGATGCTTCGACATCGAGGATGTCGTCCACGATTTGAAAGGCGAGTCCCAGCTCCGCGGCGGCACGGGCGATCGCGTCGATCTGTTGCTCGTCGCCGCCGCCCATGATCGCGCCGGCGATTGCAGACGCCCGGATCATCGCGCCGGTCTTCTTGCGGTGCATGGTGGCGACCGCCTCGCGATCAAGCGTTGGCGGAGCCGCACTCGCTCCGACTGGTGCAACCGATGCGAGATCGAGCGCCTGGCCACCCACCATACCGACGGGACCGGCCGCCTCGGCGATCGTGTCGATCACGCGAAGCTTGCGGGCCGCGATCGAGAGATCGGTCGTCTTCGGTTCTCGCGCGAGCAGATGAAACGCCTCGGTGAGCAGTCCGTCGCCCGCGAGGATGGCCATCCCCTCGCCAGCGACGACGTGCAGCGTCGGTCGTCCTCTCCGCATCACATCGTCATCCATCGCTGGCAGATCGTCGTGGATCAGCGAGTAGGTGTGAATGAGCTCGATGGCGCACGCGGCCGGCACGGCGAGCGCGCGATCGCCGCCAACGGAATCGGCGCTGGCCAGGCAGAGGATGGGGCGCAGGCGCTTGCCGCCGGCTGTCAGGCTGTAGCGCATGGCATCGGCCACAACGGTGGGACAGTCCGGTGGCCCGGGCAACACCGTACGCAGCGCTGCTTCGATCTCCGCGCGACGGCTCTCGAGGTATTCGCTGAGCGCGTGCGTCTCAGCGCTTGGTCTGTGAGTCATCCTCCGCCGTGAGCCCCGCCGGAGGGGGCTGCAGGTGACCGCGCTCGTTCAGAACCTCGATGCGGCGTTCGGCCTCTTCCAGACGCGCATGGCAGAAGCGCGAGAGGTGCACGCCGCGCTCGTACAGCCGCAGCGATTCCTCGAGGGGAAGGTCGCCTTCCTCGAGCTTCTTGACGACCGCTTCGAGCTCGGCGATCGCCGCCTCGAAATCCTTGATGGTGGTGTCAGACACGCCCTTTCACCTCACACGCCAGCTCGCCGCGCTCGACGGTTACGGTGACGCGATCGCCGGGGGCCACGCTCGACGCGTCGCGAATCACCTTCGTGCGATCCGCATTCCAGCACACGGCGTAGCCTCGCGCCAGCACCCCGAGGGGACTCAGGCTTTCGAGACGGGCGACCGCCGCGCCGAGTCGCGCATCGAGCGCATGGCGACGGCGATCGAGTACTGCCGCAAGTCGACCGTCGCCGGCAACCAGCCTGGTGCGGAGTCCGGCAAGGCGGCGACGCAGATCGAACGTTTCGAGCGCAAGCCGCAGCGTCTGATACCGGCGCTCCCGCGTCGACAGGCCCGCGCGCATCGCGCGACGCAGCTCGTGCGTCAGTTCGCCGGCATCGCGCGCACGCATGGCGAGTCGCCCTCGAGCGCTGGCGATGCCCGACCGCGCATCGAGCGCGCGCAGCCGCGACTCGAGTCGATGGCGTCTGGCAGTGATCGCTCCCCGCAATCTGACCTCGAGCCGGTCGATGCGCGAGACGAACTCGTCCTTGCGGGCAACGACCATCTCCGCGGCCGCTGACGGCGTCGGCGCGCGAAGGTCGGCGACGAAGTCGGCGATCGTGACGTCGGTTTCGTGACCGACCGCCGAGATGATCGGCACCGGACAGCCGGCGATGGCTCTGACGGCCACTTCTTCGTTGAACGCCCACAGGTCTTCGATTGAGCCGCCGCCGCGTCCGACAATGACGACGTCGACGCCTTTGACTTTCGCGATCGCCGAGAGGCCGCGCGCGATGTCGAGCGCAGCGCCTTCGCCCTGCACGCGCACCGGGCGAATCACCACGTGCGCATTGGCGTATCGTCGGCGCAGCACCTTGATGATGTCGCGAATCGCGGCGCCATCGAGCGAGGTGACGACCCCAATCTTGCGCGGGAGCGCGGGCAGCGCCCGCTTGCGCCGCGCGTCGAACAGGCCTTCGGTGGCGAGCCGCTGTTTCAGCTGGTCGTAGGCGAGCTGCAACGCGCCGAGCCCGCCGGGCTCGAGGTGCTCGCAGATGATCTGGTACTCGCCTTTGGGGTCGTATACGCTGACGCGGCCGCGCGCCACGACGCGCAGCCCGTCCTTCGGCGTGAACTTCAGCAGCCGCAGGGCCGAACGAAACATCACGCCCTTGATCTGGGCGCCCTGATCTTTGAGCGTGAAGTAGAGATGACCCGTGTTCCACACCTTGCAGTTGGACAGCTCGCCCTCGACCCAGATCTCGAAAAATTCTTCTTCGAGGAGCGTGCGAATGCGCGCGGTCAGCTCGCTGACGGTGTGCACGTGCCGCTCGGGCGCGCGCGGCTTCGTCTTGTTCGGCGTGGCCCCGGGCTTGTCCCGAGCGAGCGTGTCGTCAGGCGAGTCGAGGGGTTCCTCGAAGGGAAGATCGAACAGGCTCATCGCTGGTGCACAGACAGGTGCTCGGCCGTCCTGGCGAAGTTGGCGAGCTCCTGCTCGGAATAACTGATTCGCGTCACGCCGGTGGCACGCCCCGTTTTCTCGTCGGCCGTGACGACGATGCCATTGAGGCGCGGGTTTCCGGTCGCGGGCTCGAACTTGATCGGAAGGCCCGTGAGGAATCTCGAGAGCGAAGGCTCGCGCTCCATTCCGATGATCGAATCATGAGGGCCGGTCATGCCGGCGTCGGTGAGATAGGCGGTCCCCTGCGGAAGGATCCGTTCGTCGGCCGTCTGCACATGCGTGTGCGTGCCGACGACCAGCGTGACCTTGCCGTCGAGATGCCAGCCCATCGCGATCTTCTCGCTCGTCGCCTCCGCGTGAAAGTCGACGATGATGACGCGGGTCTTGTGGCGGATGGCGTCGATCTCGCGCAGCACCACGGCGAACGGATCGTCGATGCTGGTCATGAAGACGCGCCCCATGATGTTCACCACGCCGACCGCACGCCCGTCGCCCGATAGCGCCACCGTGGACCCCCGTCCAGGCACACCTACCGGATAGTTGGCGGGACGAAGCAGCCGCGGCTCGGCCGCGATGTAGTCGAGCGCCTCCTTCTTGTCCCAGATGTGATTGCCCGATGTCATGACGTCGATGCCCATTTCGAGCAGCGTGTCGCCGATGTCCTTGGTGATGCCGAAGCCCGCCGCCGCGTTCTCGGCATTGGCAATCACGAAGTCGACGTGATGGCGCTCCACGATTCCACGAAGGCCCTTGCGCACCGCCTCGCGTCCCGGGCGGCCGACGATGTCTCC
Source organism: Vicinamibacterales bacterium (assembly GCA_035263125.1). Lineage (GTDB taxonomy): Bacteria > Acidobacteriota > Vicinamibacteria > Vicinamibacterales > UBA2999 > Gp6-AA40. Next base: position 82,999 of record DATFRP010000359.1, on the reverse strand, counting down.
GATGAAGAGGATGTTCATGGGTGGTCGGCCGAAGTGATCGGAATCACGTGCGCCTGGCCACGTCGGTCGGCGCGTCTGGGGATTACGATGGTGAGCTCGCCCGAGTCGAGCCACGCTCGTGCGGCCGCAGTCTCGAACGCACCGGTCAGCCGGACGGCGCGCGCGAAGCGGCCGAACTCGCGCTCGACGAGGTGATAGGTCGCACCGGCACCGAGAGGGCTGCGAGCCTTCTCGCCGGCGACCAGCACGACGCCATTCCGAAAGAGCACACGGATCGCGTTGGTGGGCACGCCGGTCACGTCCAGGATGATCTCGACACCCGCCGCGGTCTCGAGCACGTCGAGGACGGGGTGGCACTCGCCCGAATACACGCGCTGTTCGGCGGGAAGGCGGGCCTCGAGATCGGCGAACAGTTCCCGGATGTCGTCACCGAGCTCGCGAACGTCGCCACCCGGAACAAAAGGAAACTGGGCCACTCGCGCCATCATCGCACAGGAAAAACGGCCGGGCTCGGATTGGAAAGCCTGAGTATTTCCTTGGAAATCTCTCAGGAATGATATGAGTGTATTTATATAAGATTATATGCTTGATATATACTCACCAAGTGCTATACTTCTGTCAGCCCTGAAGCCTTCCAGGCAATTCAAGGGCAGGAGATTGAACAGACATGAGCAAGGTGATTGGAATCGACCTGGGCACGACCAACTCGGTGGTCGCCGTCATGGAAGGCGGCGAGCCCGCGGTCATCGTGAATCAGGAAGGGGGGCGCACGACGCCCTCGGTGGTGGCGTTCACCAAAGAGAACGAACGCCTCGTCGGTCAGGTCGCCAAACGTCAGAGCGTAACCAACCCGGACAGCACGATCTTCTCGATCAAACGGTTCATGGGCCGCAAGCATGCCGAGGTCTCTCAGGAGATCGCTCGCGTGCCGTATCGCGTCGTCAAGACTGACAACGGCGATGCGTGGGTCGACGTGCGCGGCAAGAAGTATTCGCCGCCGGAAATCTCGGCGATGGTGCTGCAGAAGCTGAAGACCGCGGCGGAGGACTATCTCGGTGAGAAGGTGAACGATGCCGTGGTCACCGTGCCGGCGTACTTCAACGACGCGCAGCGCCAGGCGACCAAGGACGCCGGCAAGATCGCCGGCCTCAACGTGCTGCGGATCGTGAACGAGCCGACGGCCGCGGCGCTCGCGTACGGCCTCGACAAGAAGAAGGACGAGACGATCGTGGTCTACGACTTCGGCGGCGGCACCTTCGACGTGTCGATCCTGGAAGTCGGTGATGGCGTCGTCGAGGTCAAGGCGACCAACGGCGACACCCATCTCGGAGGCGACGATCTCGATCAGCGTGTCATCGACTGGATGGTGGCGGAGTTCCGGAAGACCGACGGAGTCGATCTGAGCAAGGACCGCATGGCCCTTCAGCGTCTGAAGGAAGCGGCGGAGAAGGCAAAGATCGAGCTGTCGACAGTGATGGAGACCGACATCAACCTGCCGTTCGTCACGGCCGATCAGAGCGGACCCAGGCATCTGCAGATGAAGCTGACCCGCGCCAAATTCGAGCAGCTGGTCGACGACCTCTTCGAACGAACGATGGGACCCGTCCGCCAGGCGCTGTCGGACGCGGGACTGACGCCGAGCGAGATTGATGAAGTCGTGCTCGTCGGCGGCTCGACCAGGACGCCGAAGGTCCAGCAGCTGGTGAAGGACTACTTCGGGAAGGAGCCGCACAAGGGCGTGAATCCCGATGAAGTGGTCGCGATCGGCGCGGCCATCCAGGGAGGCGTGCTCAAGGGCGAGGTCAAGGACATGCTCCTCCTCGACGTGACGCCGCTGTCACTGGGCATCGAAACGCTCGGTGGTGTGATGACGACGCTCATTACGCGCAACACGACGATCCCGACGCGGAAGAGCGAGATCTTCTCGACCGCGACGGACAACCAGACGAACGTCGAAGTCCACGTGCTGCAGGGCGAGCGCCAGATGGCGCGCGACAACCGCACGCTCGGGCGCTTCCAGCTCGTCGGCCTGCCGCCGGCGCCGCGTGGCGTGCCGCAGATCGAAGTCGCCTTCGACATCGACGCCAACGGCATCGTCAACGTGACCGCCAAGGACGTGGCCACTGGCAAGGAGCAGAAGATCACCATCAGCGGATCGTCCGGTCTGAATAAGGACGAAGTCGACCGCATGGTGAAGGACGCCGCCGCGCACGAGCGGGAGGACAAGGTGAAGCGCGATCTGATCGACGCGCGCAACCAGGCCGACTCGCTGGCCTACTCGGTGGAGAAGACGATCAACGAAAACCGCGATCGACTGCCGGCGGCGGATGTGAGCCGCGTCGAGAGCGCGATCGGCACGCTGCGTGAGGCCACGAAAGGCGACAGCCTCGACGCGATTCGTCGGGCGAGCGACGACCTCCAGAACGCGTCGCACGCGATCGCCGAGCAGCTCTACAAGCAGCAGGCCTCAGGGCCCGGGCCTCAGGCCCCAGAGAACGACATCAAGGACGGCGAAGTCGTCGATGCGTAAGGAGACAAGGACAATGACGATTACTCGATTCGATCCATTCCGTGAGTTTGCGATCCTCCCGCGCGGGGGGTGGGTCCCGCCGGTCGATATCTTCGAGACGGCCGCACACGATCTGGTGATCAAGGCGGAGCTGCCGGATGTGGGTCGTGAAGACGTCGAGGTGACGGTAGAGAACAACGTTCTCACATTGAAGGGCGAGAAGAAGCTGCCCGTCGATGTGAAGGAAGAGCAGTTCCGTCGCGTCGAACGCGATTACGGAACGTTCAGCCGTTCGTTCACGCTGCCGAACTTCGTAGACGCGGCCAAGGTCAGCGCGGAGTTCAAGAACGGCGTCCTGACCATCCGGCTCCCGTACAGGGAAGAGGCCAAGCCGCGCACCATCAACGTGGAAGTCGCCGCGTAACCTCCGCCTTCGCGGCATTGCCGCTACGGCGGACAGGTCCGGCGTCGCGACTTTGCCGCCCCACGGCGAGACAGGCTCCAGGTTCGGGCAAGGCCCAGACCTTGGAGCCTGGAGCCGTTTTTGTGTGTTAGTCTGGGGCCTCTCATGGCTGACACTGACGACACGCTGAGTCCGGTCGATACCGAGCTGGCTGCGGAACCGCCAGCCCCTCGTCCGAAAGCCCCTCCGATTGAAAGCCGTTTTCTCTTTGTCGACGTCGCAGCGATGCGTGCGAAGCAGCTGAGGCGTGGCGCGCTTCCTCGTCTCGGCGATGACCACCACCCGGGCGAAGAGCCTCGCGCGCAGCCGTTCAAGGCCGAGCGTGTCGCGATGGAGGAGGTCAAACGGGGTCTCGTCCTGTACGAGGTGCCAGAGTCGAAACGCACCTAGCGGAACCTTCGTCGGATACCGGCCGTAATGGCAGGTTAGGATGCTGACGTTCTTGTTCCTCGGCGCCCTGGCGTTACTGTTCTTTGGCGTCGCAGCAATTCCGCTCCTGATAATCGGTCTGGTCTTCAAGCTGCTGTTCCTCCCGTTTCGCCTGTTCTTCTTCCTGTTTGGCGGCGTGCTCCGCCTCGTGTTCGGCCTTATCGGCGGGCTGCTCGGGTTGCTCGTCGCGCCGGTCGTCGTCATCATCGGGATCGTCGCGCTCGTAGGGGCACTCGTCGCCGGCATCCTGGCACTGCTCGCACCGCTCGTGCCCGTCGTCCTCCTCGGCATCCTGGCCTGGGCGATTTACAGACTCGTCAGGCGTCCCACCCCTGCGTTCTGATACTCTCGGCGCCATGTCGAGAGCTCGTGCCGTCGTTCCACTTCTCGCTCTAAGTCTCTTCGCGATGCTGTTCGCTCCGGCGCGGGCACAGCAGGCGCGTCCGCAACCACTTCCGTATCGCATCCTGATCAGCAATGACGATGGCGTGCGTGCGCCGGGCATTGCGATGGTGGCGCAGACGCTCCAGGCGATCGGCCAGGTCATCATCGTGGCGCCGTCAGAGAATCAGAGCGGAAAGGGACATTCGATCGTGACGAGCGAGCCGGTATTCCGCGAGGATTTCACCCTGCCGAACGGGCTTCGAGCCATCGGGCTGACGGCCACTCCTGCCAGCACCGTGAACATCGCGATTCGAAACATTCTCGAGCCGAAGCCTGATCTGGTCGTATCTGGCATCAACCGCGGGTACAACCTCGGCTTCTCGGCGTACCTGTCGGGCACGGTTGGTGCCGCTCGTGAAGGTGCGCTTCACGGCGTGCCGGCGATTGCAGCTTCGCTTGCGGAGGACGGAGCGCCGCGGGACTACGTGTATGCGGCTGAGGAGGTCCTCGGCGTCGCGCGGCGAATCAAGCAGTACGGGCTCGCGCCGAACACGTTTCTCAACGTCAACCTGCCGGCACGGCCGACCAGCGGATACAAGGGCTACATGATCACGTCGCAGGCGGAGAAGAAGGAAGGCGACGAACATTTCGCTGAGATGAAGCATCCGAGCGGCCGCACGATCTACTGGAGCGTATTCAAGGAAGGCGGGGAAGGACCACAGGGTTCGGACATGTGGGCGGTGCAGAACGGGTATGTGTCGGTGACCCCTATGAAACTCGGCGAGTTCGACAAATCGCAGGTTGAAACGCTCAAGACCATCTTCAAATAGCCATGCGCACGCTACTCACGCTTGTTGCCGCGATCGCTTGCGTCACTCAGATGGCGTGGGCGCAGGATGCCAGTCGTCCGAATGTGGTCCTCATCATCACTGACGATGTCGGTTACGGCGACATCGGCAGCTATGGCGCGCCTGACGTGAAGACGCCGAACATCGACAGCCTCGCGAAGAACGGCACGCGCCTGACCGACTTCTATGCGATGCCGAGCTGCTCGCCGACACGCGCGGCGCTCATCTCAGGCCGCTATCAACAGCGCGTGCGCATCGAGGTTCCGCTCGGATCGGCGCGTGTCGCCCAGGAGCAGGGCCTGCGTCCGACCGGCCGCTCGCTGCCGCAGCTCCTGAAGAACAACGGCTATCACACGGCGCTCATCGGCAAATGGCATCTCGGATACAAACCGGAGTTCAGCCCCACCGCGCACGGGTTCGACTACTTCTTCGGGTTCAAGAGCGGACTGATCGACTACTACCAGCACTCGGATTCCGACGGGCAGCACGATTTGTTCGAAAACGATCAGCCCTCGCACGAGAACGGCTACTCGACCGATCTGTTCGCGCAGAAAGCGGTCAAGGTGATCGATGAGAGCGCGGGCAAGCCGTTCTTTCTCGAAGTGGCCTTCAATGCGGCGCACTGGCCGTTTCAGGTGCCCGATCATCCGTCGGTGGCGCCGAACAACGCACGATTCGTCCAGCCGCAGGACGATCAGACGAGCACGCGGCAGGATTATGTCGCGATTCTCGAGCGGGCCGACCGCGGTGTCGGCGAGATCCTCGCCGCGCTCGATCGCAAGGGTCTTACCCGCAACACGCTCGTCATCTTCACCAACGACAACGGCGGCGAGTGGCTCTCGCGGAATGCCCCGCTGTTCCACCGCAAACAGTCGGTGTGGGAAGGCGGCATCCGTGTGCCGGCGATCTTCAGATGGCCGGGACACGTGCCGGCGGGAAAGACGTCACCGCAGGTGGGCATCGTGATGGATCTCACGGCGACGATCGCGGCGATCACCAATTCGCCGGTACCAGCCGACGCGAAGCTCGAGGGCATGAACCTCATGCCGATCCTCGAGGGCACGCAGCCACGAGTCGAGCGTACGCTGTTCTGGCGTTATACGCTTCAGGCCCGACGGCAGCGCGCGGTGCGACAGGGCGATTGGAAGCTGATGATCGACGGACCGAACCCGATGCTCTTCAACCTGGCGAACGACGTCGGCGAGCGGAACGACCTTGCGAATCAGCGCATGGACATCGTCAAGAAGCTGTATCCGCTGATCACGCAATGGGAGCAGGACGTCGACGCAGAGGCCAAATCGCTAGCCGCGCCGCCGTCATCGGCGTCGCGGCCGTAAAGGCCTCCTGGGGCCTAGACCAACCCTGGGCCCTGAGGCCTGGGCCCTGAGGCCTTGCGAGATCTGTTTCATGCGGCGGCGATACCCGCGGCGCTCTCCGCCGTGGCGATCCTCTGTGCAGGATTGGCCAAGCGCGTCCCCGGGGGAACACTGGAGTGACCGGAGCGCACATCGGGTGGTAGGTACTACTGTGTGTCGCTCTTCGCCCTGAAGCAGGCAGCCGCGCGCGTCATCGGGCGAAGCTATCCCCTCGATCACCTGGTGGGGCGTCCAGGCGGTCGCTACGTGATGGCCTACCATCGCGTCATTCCCGCGGCCGCCGCTGCAGCCGACCACGTGCACAGCGCGATGTGGATCGCGCCGGACACGCTCGCCGGCCAGATTCAGTGGATGCAGAGCGTTGGCGACATCGTCGATCTTGCGACGCTCGTGAACGCCGACGCACCGACCACGCGCGCGTTGTTCGCGCTGACCTTCGACGACGGCTGGCTCGACACATATTCGGTGGCCTTCCCGATCCTGCGTGAGGCGCAGGTCCCCGCGACGGTGTTCGTCGTCAGCGATGCGCTCGAGCACGATCGTCTGTTCTGGACTGAAGATGTCGTGACCAAGACGCATCAGGTCGCGAGCCGCGGGGGCGCCGATGGCGTGCTCGCCGCACTCGTAGACGCGTGGCCGGCGTCGCATCCCAAGCCGGCCGTTTCGCTGCCCGGCGCGCTCTGCGAGCACTGGGTCGAGGCCCTGAAGCGCGTACCGGAAGGCGAACGATGTGTCCGCATCCAGGCGTACCTCCGCAGCATCGGCGCCAGCCTCGAGCCGCTGGGCGGGTACGTCATGACATGGGATCAGGCGCGAGAGATGTCGCGACAGGGAATCACCTTCGGATCACATACACACACGCACGCGATTCTCGAGGGACTCGACGAAGCCGCGATGACGAGAGAACTGAGCGTGTCGCGCGCGGTGATTGCGAACCACCTGCAACGCGAGGTCGATCTGTTCTGCTATCCGAACGCGCGATACGCAGGAGCGGAGGGCCCTGTGCTCGCTCGCTGCGGATACAAGTACGGCTTCATCATCGACGGCCGGCAGGTTCGGGCACCAATCGATCCGTACTACGTCCCGCGGTTTCTCATGAGCGAAGCGATCGTGCGGAATCGTGACTTCGTCCGACTGCACCTGCTCGAAGCCCCGCTCTACGCCGGCCGCCGTCATCGTCGTCGATCGGCGGCACATGGGGCGGGCGCGTCGTGAAGCTCGTTGGTGTGATCGATGGCGATCCGTTCAATCCGCACTTGTGGTCCGGATCGAGCCGATACCTGTTCGAGGCATTGCAGCGGCGCGGCGCGCTGCGGGCCGCCATTCCCGCCGAGGCGGGTACCGTCGAGCGCACACTCTACAAGGCGCTCAGCGTTCAGCCCGACATGGCCCGCTGGCGTTTCAAGTATCACTTGAACCTCGGTTACTACCGAGCAATGACGCGTCAGGCGAAGCGGGCGCTTGGCGGCATTCCGGCCGTCGACTACGACGCGATTCTGCAGGTCGGCGCCTGGTACGACTTGACGCGGGGCGGAAAGCCGGTCGTCTCCTATCACGACGGCAACCTGGCTGTGCTCCTCAAGAGCCCGTACGGACATCCCGCCATCAGCGCGCGCCACATCGACGCGACGTTGAAATACGAGCGCGAGTTGTACGGTCGAATCGATCTCGTGTTTCCGATGAGCCGCTGGCTCGCCGACTCGTTCGTGGAGGACAACGGGGTCAGTCGGCGGAAAGTCTTTCCGGTGGGCGCAGGGGTGAATCTGCCTCACATTCGAGGGACGAAGGGGAAAGATTACAGCGTGCCTCGAATTCTCTTCGTCGGGCTCGATTTCGAGCGAAAGGGAGGCGCGTATCTCCTCGACGCGTTCAGGATCGTTCGAGCGGAGATTCCGGATGCGGAGTTGACGATCGTCGGACGCAGGTTGGAGGAGGTCCCACCTGGCGTGCGCAGCGTCGGGCCTCTATCGAAGACGAACCCCGCCGATCTGGAACGTCTCCTCGATGAGTACACCCGCGCCTCAGTCTTCGTGATGCCGTCGCTGTACGAACCGTTCGGCATCGTCTTCGCGGAAGCGATGGCGCATCGATGTCCGTGCATCGGAACCAACATCTGCGCGATGCCGGAGATCATCGAGCATGGACGCACGGGCTTCCTGGTCCCGCCGCGTGACAGCGCCGCGCTCGCCCGACAGATGATCGCGCTGCTGAAAGAACCGGCGATGGCTCGCGAGTTTGGCGAACGCGGGCATCAGAAGTATCGGGCCGATCTCACCTGGGATGCCGTGACCGGTAAGATCTGCGACACAATCACGGGAGAGTTGGGTTAGGAGGTGGTCCCTGGTCCTTAGGGCTTGGTGCTTCGTCCGCCCTCGCGGCGCAACACTTATGGATCCTTCCTCGCGTCCAAGTCGATCTGGCTATCTCACGATTGCGATCGTCAGGCCGGTGACGTCGGCGTTCTCGACAACGACCCGGTGTACGCGACTCGCTTCCAATCGGCTCGCCAGCATCGCATCAACCAGATAGGTGCCGGCGGGGACGTTGCCGATCAGGAAGGTCCCGTCCGGCCGTGCGGTGGTGACAAGCGGGGCACCGGGCACAGTTTGCCGGTCGACTGGCACGAGCTCCACCCTGGCCCCCGGCGCCAGGCGCCCATCGGGATCCAGCACCACACCGGATACCCGCCGACGCGGACCTGTCGCGCGTTGCGGAGCTGGCGCGCGTTGCGGAGAGGCGGCCACGGCGTCCCCGGCACGCGAGGGTCGGATGATTGCGAGCATCCGCCAGTCCGGCGCCGACGTTGTGACGCCACGCGTCACGACTAGGGGCGCCGCCTGCGCCTGGTCGGCCACACCGGGGTAGTAACTCTGGACGACCACAACGGGGATTGCGACAGCCCCGGTGGCAGTCGGCAAAGGTCTCGGCCGCCCGACGAGGTAGTACTCACCAGGAGGCAGGCCTGACAACCGGAATTCCCCCAGATCATTGGTCTGCGCATTCCCGGTGCTCGGCAACGGGCCAGCAGCGCGATCGCCTGACGGGATTCGCGGCACGGCAGTGACGAACACCTCGCTGACGGGGCTGCCCTTCGCGTCGACCATGCGGCCGGCGATCGCGCCGCCGCGATCCACCTGGATGACGCCCTCGACGACACTCGCCGCCCTGATTTCGACCTCAGGCGCCTGCCCGTTTGCCCCGACGACGAAGAAGCCCGACTTCTGCACCTGAACGCGCCATCGTCCTTCAGGGACACCGACGAAGACGAATAAACCTTCCGTATTCGTCTGGGCCGATCGCGGAGGAGGAGGTACGCCAGCCGGCCGAGCGATCAGCGACACGAGTGCGCCAGCGACGGGTTCGCCTGTCATGATGTCGACGACGACACCGACGAAGCCGCCCGTTGACGACTGGGCGAGGGCCGGGTGCTGCGCCGCCAGGACGAGGATGATGGCGAGACGGACCCAACGAGCCATGGTTCTAGGGCTGTCCCGCCGTCACACGGACACCGGTGACATCACCGCCCTGCACGAAAATCTCCACGGGCGCGCCATGGAACCACGCCGAGGTCGAGGAACCAGTCCCGGAACGCGTCACCACCAGCACGTCCGCCTGGACGCGATACGTCCCTTCGGGGACATTGACGATACGGAACGTGCCATTGGCCTCAGCGGTCCCGTCGAAAATTGTTGTGATTGTGCCGGCTCGACCGTGCGAAAGCAGTATCCGTGCGCCAGCCGCGGGACGCCCGCGGGCGTCGACGGCGACGCCCAGCACGTGATACGCCGCCGCGGAGCGCATCTGAAAGTCGATGGACTGCGTCGTCGCCCCGAGCGTGACGACAACAGGGCTGGCGGCCGTGATGCCCGCGGCGCCCGGATAGTACGTCTCCACAAACATGGTCTTGCTCGGCAGCGGGGTCTCAGTAAACGGCGGGACTCGCAGTCGGGCGACCACGTAGTAGTCGCCCGGCGGCAGTCCGGCCAACCGGAATTCGCCCAGATCGTTTGTCCGTTCGGTAGCCCGCTCCATGGACATGATGGTTCCGTCCGGGCGCTGCACGGGCTGGAGCGCCGTGACCCACAGATCCCCCACCGGCAACCCGCGCGAGTCGAGCACACGGCCGGTAACCGCACCGCCCCGTTCCAGCAGGATCGTCACCGTCGTTGCCGCGCCTTCGACGACCTCGATGACAGGAGGCTGCCCGGCGGTACCGTAGTAGTACCCCCTCTTCTGCACGTGAACGCGCCAGCTGCCCGGCGGCAGATCGCCAAAGGTGAACACGCCGTCGGCGTCGGTCTGGATCTCCGGCAGGAGGCGCGGCAGGCTGACCCGCGCCGCGGACGCCAGACTCGCACGGACACCAGCGATCGGTTCGCCTGTACCGGCATCCAGCACACGCCCGGTGACGCGGGCTGATGATGATGTCTGGGTGGCCGCCGTCGAAGCATCACGCCGGACATGACGCTCCAGGCAACCGGCGAGGGGAAGAATCAGGACGAGAGCAAGCAGTCTGACCACGCGGTGTCCTGGGCAGATTCTGCCACAGCTTGCCCGCTGCGCGTCGCGCGCTCAGGCGACGCGCAGCCGGTCGCGATCCGAGCACGGATCGATCTCCACGACGATGCGCTTGACGGTCACGCTCGGCGCGTTGCGGCGGCCGACGCTCTTCATCCGGATGAAGCCGGCGGCTTCGGGCTTCGCGAGCGTCCTCGTGAGGTTCGGCTGTGCCCGCCCGGTCATGGCGACCAGCTCCGCGACGGACTCCGGTCTGCGGTCGCGGATCAGTGCCAGCAGCCGTCTGTTCTCCGGGGTCAGGAGGCGAACGAATTGACGCGGAGGCCGTGCTGCAGGGCTCGTCGAGCACAGGACGCGCTCATTCTGCGGCGCCCTGAGTAGTCTCCTACGCCAATAACCGCACGACGGGCGGCGGCGTCTACTTTCATCTACTTTAATCTTAGGGGGAATTGGGGTCGGATCGAATCGTCCTGCAGACCTTCGACCTGTGTGAGAAACTGCCGCTTCCCCTCAGGAAGGTTTCGGATTCTCTGAACGCCACGAAAAAGCAGCCCCACTTTGTCCTTGGTCCCGGAGGATGTGCGACCGATGGCTAAGATGGACCAAGGACCCGGGACCAAGAACGGACCAAGCAACAAGTACTAAGGACCAAGGACCAAGAAAGGATTCTGTGTGATAGCCGTTCGTGTGCACGCGTATGGAGGCCCCGAGGTCCTGCGGTCCGAGGAGATTGACGTTCCCCGCCCGGGCCCCGGCGAAGCGCTCATCAAGATCGCCGCGTCCGGGGTGAACTATCTCGACGTGCAGCACCGCACCGGCCTGCTGAAGACGCCGACGCCGTTCGTGATCGGCTCCGAAGGTGCTGGTGTCGTGTCCGATGTCGGCCCTGGCGTCACCGAGGTCAAGGCCGGCGACCGTGTCGGATATGCGATGACGTTGGGCTCGTACGCCGAGTACGCCGTCGTGCCCACGTGGAAGCTCGTTCCGCTGCCGGCATCTGTCGATCTGCAGTTGGGAGCGGCGGTCATGCTGCAGGGACTGACCGCGCACTACCTGACCCGCAGCACCTTTCCGCTGAAAGCGGGTGACACTGCGCTCGTGCACGCCGCAGCCGGCGGGGTCGGTCAGGCGGTGACACAGGCGGCGCGCATCTGCGGTGCGCGCGTGATCGCCACTGTCGGCACTGACGCGAAAGCGCGCATCGCAGGGGAGGCCGGCGCACATGAGATCATCATTTACACGCGCCAGAACTTCGAGGCGGAAGTCAAGCGTCTGACTAGTGGACGCGGCGTCGATGTGGTCTACGACTCGGTCGGCCACGACACCTTCGAGAAGAGCCTGAATTGTCTGCGCCCGCGAGGCTGCCTCGCGCTCTTCGGGTTCTCGAGTGGCCAGGTCACGGGATTCAACCCCGCAACGCTTGGCATCAAGGGCTCGCTGTTCCTGACTCGCCCCGGGTTGAATCAGTACATGGCGACGCGCGACGAGCTGATGTGGCGAGCGACCGACGTGTTCACGTGGCTTGCCGACGGCACACTTCGAGTGCGCATCGATCAGGTGATGTCGCTCGCCGAGGCGAAGAAAGCGCACGAGGATCTCGAAGGAAGGCGGACGGCGGGGAAGATGATACTGACGCCGTAATGCAGAATGCAGAATTCGGAATGCAGACAGTACGTCGTGTCCGGCTTCAGCCGGACCACTAACGTCCCGGGACGACGTTGAGGACCAACTTCAATGCCGAGGAATCGGTGGAGCGCGGAGCGGTTGGACCCACACTCAACGGAAGCAGCGGTCCCTCATCATCGATCTTTGCGTCGATGTTGATGCTGGTTCCCTTGGGCAGAGCGATCGGCTCGGTGAACCAGTAGCGTCGCTCCCAATCCGGCCGAGGATGAAACGCGATGAGATCCACGAATGACCCATCGGGTCGCCTCGCGACCGCCTTCACGCTCGTGCCAGCAGGAACACGAGATTCCGGATAGATTGCCAGCGCGCGGACGTCGCGATCGAGTGTCCGTGTCAGGCCGACGCCGCTCGCAGGCGTGCTTGCGAACGTACCCGAGAAATCGGTCCGGCCAACGGGTGTCGCATTCGCGTCGGCGAAGTAGATGCCGACCGTGCTGCGGTCGGTCATCTCTTTGCGCTCGTACTCCCACGTCTTCCGATAGAGCACTCGAAGCGTGAGCTCGGCGCCTGCAGGTAACTCGAAGCCGAGGCCTTGATCGAGGGCAACGGGATCGTCCCCTGGCAGCCAGAGCGCCAGCACGCGTTCCACGCCATCCGCACTCGACGGCTTCACCGAGACTGTGGCGGCCCGAACGATCGATGGTGTGCCTGGTTGGAGATCGACGGCGCGTACAAGTCGTCGCTCGCGCAATCCTGTGGTCAGCGTGAACTCCGCCGTGGTCTCACGTGTGTCGGCGTTGAGGCCGAACGCCGACGGCATCTGCAGGGTGAGATCAGGTGCGCCCAGCCGCCATGCCGTGTCGATCGCGGTCGCCTTGGGGCTCTTGTCGTCGTCGCCGGGCGGCGTGCCGCCGGTCACCCATGTGAGCAGCACGTTCATTTCCCGCGCGGTGAGCCCCTCGACGTTGCGGAATCGTCCGGGCGAGCTGTCCACGCTCCACGGCGGCATCGAGCCGGCGAGGAGCTCGGCCTTGATCGATTCTCCCCACGGAACCGTGTCGGCGTGTGTCATCAGCGACATCGGCGCGACGCCGCCGCTGACGTGACAGCGTCCGCATCGATCGCGGAGCAGCGGGAAGACGTCCTCGTTATAGGTGTAGGGCGACGTGATCGGTTTGTGTGCTTCGCTCCGGGTCGTCATCAACACGACGGCCGTGCCTGCGAGCATTGCAGCGGCGCCGACACGCATCATCGGAGTCACGCCTAGAGTCCTTCGAAAGCGGTCGCGAGATCCGCGACCGCGGCGGCAAACAATCCGTAGGCCGATTCGATCTGCTGACGATTACCGACATCGCCCGCCGCATCGAGCAGCCATGCGGTTCGGACGACGGCGGAGATCGCCGGCTCGGCGACATTGCGCCTGGCGTCAGACAGATGCGCGAGATGAGGCTCGAGCGCAATGGCCAGGTCCTTGGCTTGGAACGCCGGCACCCAGACTGCGCTGAAGTCGCCACGCATGACCAGGTCGCCAACCTGCCGCTGTCGTGTCTTCAGTTGATCGACGATGCCGCTCATCGTGCTCGGGATCGGCAACGGAGTCAGAGCCGGGTCCGGTCCAGACGGTGCAGTGGTGACGGGGGCAGCGCTCGTCGCCGCTGGTTGCGCTGCCGCCGCTGCCACCTGCGTGGCAGGCGCCAGCGGAACGAACGGTTCCTTCGTCAGCTTTTCGAACGTGAAGTCGAACCGGTATTCAGGTTGATCGTTCGCGAAGCGCACCTTCGCGGTCATCTCGGCAGGGAGCGCGGCCGTGTCGACTCTGGCTTCGAGGTACGGACGGTTGCGAACGGCCTTCAGCGCAAACGCCAAGACGTCGGTCGTCTGTCGCGTGGCCGGATCGAAGTTCTCCTTCGTGACCACGCGCGCCTGCACCGCGCGAATCTTGTCGGCCGCGAGCGGGCGTCCGTAGTCGTCGTACAGGTACAAACGGAATACGCGCTGCGCGGGATACGCGCCCTCGAGGTGATGCCAGTTGTCGGGCGCCATGAAGAACTGACCGCCGTGCTGCGGGTTGTGATTGCCATGTGGCCGAAGCGCACGTTTTCCGATTCGCGGTGATCCGTCGGCGCAGTTGCCAGGCTCGAGATGCTCGGACCGATCGTCACGGCAGGTCCACGTCAGCGACACCGTCACAGGAATGAGCGTTCGACGACACAAGCGGCATGTGCCCGAGGCCGATTCGATCACCGCGGTATGCACCGGACACATCCACGCACCGTCGAGCCGCACGGGGACGAGCGCCAGCTTGCAGATGGGGCAGGTTCCCGGTTTCGACTCGAGCACATCGGGATGGTGAATACAGGAGTACGAGAGAGCGGGCAACGCGGGCGCCGCGGCCGTCCGTGGTCGCTGTGCCGCGATCGTTCCCGTCGACACGAGAACGAGGAAAAGGACCAGGAAGGCGGCGAAGGAGAACCTCATGCCCTCGCTGTCATTATGACAAAACGTCGTAGGGGCCGCCTTCAGGCGGCCCTCCTACGCGCCCTTGATCAGATCGGTAATCTCGGCGAGCACCAGGTCGGGGACGTCCTCCTGCAGATTATGGCCGCCCGGCAGCGGCCGCCCCGAGATATTCGAGCCGTAGTCGCGCCAGATCTTCATCACGTCGTAGATCCGGCCCATGGCGCCTTTTTCCGCCCACAGCACACGCAGCGGACACGCGATCTTCTTCTTCCCGAAATCGGCGCCGTCGTGCTGCAGATCGATCGATGCGCCCGCACGATAGTCCTCGCACATCGCGTGGATGTTGGCCGGGTCGCTTGCCGTGCGCAGGTACTCCAGCTGAATCTCTCCGCTCGCGCGCGCCTTGGCGGCGTCGTTCTGCGCTTTCAGCTCGTTCTCCGGCAGCGGTGCGGCGCGCAGGTAGTTGAACCAGTGAAAGTACGCCTGCACGAAATCGATCGTGACGTGCGTATAGAGGTAGTGGGTCGGGACGATGTCGAGGACGGCCGCACGCGTGACCCTCTCCGGATGATCGAGCGCGAGTCGATGCGTGACGCGCCCGCCGCGGTCCTGCCCGATGACCGGGAACTTGTCGAAGCCGAAGTGCTTCATCACCTCGACCTGATCGAGCGCCATCGCGCGCTTGGAGTAGTTGACGTGGTTCTCACCGTCGGCCGGTTTGCTGCTGTCGCCGTAGCCACGCAGATCGGCGGCGACGACCGTCCGGGTTGCCGCCAGCTTCGGCGCCACCATGCGCCAGGTGATGTGCGTCTGGGGCGCGCCGTGGAGCAGCAGCACCGGCGGGCCGGAGCCGCCGATCACGCCGTTGACCTCGGCGCCGCTTGTCTTCACCCTGAACGGCTTGAAGCCTGGGAAATACTTCAGCGTGTTGGGTGCCTTGTCGGCGCCCTCTTGCCGTAGCGCGGAGGCATCCACCTCCGCCGAGGCTACGGTGGACAGGTCAGTGTCCGCGGACAGAGGTGCCATGCGCGAGACCACGCCGAGTGCGGCGATCTGTTTGAGGACGTCGCGTCGTTGCATGGGCGGATGGTAATGCAGAATTCACAATGCGAAATGCAAAATTCAAAATGCAAAACGCAAAACGAAGATCAAAATCGCGGCAAATCTTCAATCCCTTTTGCATTGGGCATTTTGAATCCTGCATTAGTCAGGCGCCGTCCGTTTCCACGGCGCGGCCTTCTCATACACATCCGCGACTCGCAGGATCATCGCTTCGTCGAACATCCTGCCGATCAGCTGAAAGCCGATGGGCAGGTTCGTTGCTGTGAACCCGCACGGAATGCTGATGCCAGGCAGACCAGCGAGGTTGACGCTGACCGTGAAGATGTCGGCGAGATACATCTGCAGCGGATCGTCGGTCTTCTCTCCGAGCTTGAACGGTGGCGTCGGACTGGTCGGCATCGCGACGACGTCGACCTGCTCGAACGCGCGCTCGTAGTCGCGGCGCAGCAGCGTGCGCACCTGCTGCGCTTTCAGATAGAACGCATCGTAGTAGCCGGCGCTGAGTACGTAGGTGCCGAGCATGATGCGTCGCTTCACCTCCGCGCCGAACCCTTCGTCCCTCGTCTTGCTGTACATCGACTTCAACGAGTCGTTGGCCGCGGCCGGCGAGCGGTAGCCGTATTTCACCCCGTCGTAACGCGCGAGGTTCGAGCTGGCCTCGGCGGTGCACACCAGGTAGTACACAGGAATGGCGTAACGCGCATGCGGGAGATCGATGTCGACGAGCTGCGCGCCGCGATCGCGCAGGACGCCGAGGGCGGCATCGAACGCCTTGCGCACGCCCTCGTCGACACCCTCGGACACGAACGCTCTCGGCACGCCGACGCGCACGCCGGTGATGTCGCCGGTGAGCGCCGACGTGAAGTCGGGCACCGGCACCTCGGACGAGGTCGAGTCCATCGGATCGCTTCCGGAGAGCACTGAGAGCGCAAGGGCCGCATCGCAGACCGAGCGCGAGAACGGGCCGATCTGATCGAGCGATGACGCGAACGCCAGCAGACCGTACCGCGAGACACGGCCGTAGGTCGGCTTGAGCCCGACGACGCCGCAGAACGACGCCGGCTGACGAATGGAGCCGCCGGTGTCCGACCCGAGCGCGAGCGGCACACAGTCGGCCGCAACCGCAGCGGCGGATCCGCCGCTCGATCCACCCGGCGTGCGATCGTGCGCCCACGGATTGCGCACCGGCCCATAGGCCGAGTTCTCGTTGGACGATCCCATCGCGAACTCGTCGCAGTTGGCTTTGGCGACGATCACCGCGCCGGCCGACTCGAGACGCTCGGTCACCGTCGCATCGTAGGGCGGGATGAACGTGTCGAGAATCTTCGATGACGCCGTCGTGCGCATCCCGCGCACGCACATGTTGTCCTTGAGGACGACCGGGACACCCGCCAGCGGACCGAGCGTCGCCCCTGACGCCCGCTGCCGATCGATCTCGCCAGCGCGTGCGAGCGCGCGATCGGCGGCGATCAGGTTGAACGCATTGAGCACAGGGTTGACGCGCCGCATGCGATCGATTGCCTGGGTGCAGATCTCAACCGCTGATGCGGTGCCGTTCACGACGTGCTGTCGGATGGTGCGGGCGTCGCGGGCGTCGGTCATCCGATGACTCGTGGCACCCGGAAGAGTCCTGCGCTTGGCGCCGCGTCAGGCGCGTTGGCCACAGCGTCGCTGACCGGCAGCGATGGCTTGGGCTCATCGTCGCGCTCGGCGCTGTGGGCGTTGACGTGTGCCGTGGCCGGCACGCCTGTGGTGTCCACGGCCTGCACCTGCTCGGCATACGCCAGGATATCGGCCAGCTGCCGCGTGAACAGCTGTTTTTCCTGGTCGGACAGCTCGAGGTGCGCGAGCGCAGCCACGCGCTCGACGTCGGCAATGGTCAGAGTGGTGGACACAGAAGTTGATGCTATCACTTGCTACTATTTCCTCATGCGCCCCAGGCCCGCGGCCGTGGCCGGCACATGGTATCCGGACGACCCTGTTCGCCTGACGAACGAAGTCGATCGGTATGTCGCGCGCGCTGATGTCGGCACGATCGCCGGTCCCGTGCTGGCGATTGTCGCGCCGCACGCAGGCCTGATGTATTCGGGGCCGGTGGCGGCCTTTGCGTACAAGGCCGCAGCCGCCAGCAGGTGCACGGCGATTGTCCTCGTCGGCCCATCGCATTTCGTTCCGTTTCGCGGCGTGTCGGTGTGGCCTGACGGATCCTGGCAGACGCCGCTTGGCGCGATCGCGATCGAAGAGGGACTGGCGCAGGCGATCCAGGCCTCGTCGAATGACGTCGTCAATGTGCCGGCCGCGCATGGCCGCGAACACTCGCTTGAATTGCAGATGCCCTTTGTCGCGCGCCTGCTGCCAGGGGTCCCGATCGTGCCGCTCGTGATGGGTCACCAGACGCGTCACACCGCATTCGCTCTGGGCGACGTACTGGCGCGCGCGATCGCAGGTCGTCAGGGCCGCACGCTCCTCGTGGCCAGCAGCGATCTCTCGCATTACGAAGATGGCGCGACCGCGCAGGCGCTCGATGCGGTGGTCATGCGCCACGTCGAATCGCTCGATCCGGAAGGGTTGATGCGCGCTCTCGAAGCCGAGCCCCGCCATGCCTGTGGAGGCGGGCCCATGGTGGCTGTGCTCGACGCGGCCCGCCGGCTCGGGGCGTCCGAGTCCCGTGTGCTTGAATACGCAGACTCAGGTGATGTGTCTGGAGACAAGTCGTCGGTGGTGGGTTACATGGCCGCCGCGATGTGGTGAGCGGTGAGCCCGAACGATCAACAACGACTGCTTGCGCTGGCGCGCCGGGTCCTCGAAGCGAAGGTGCGTCGCACGGCGATCCCCGACTGCGATGTGCAGATCGAGGCGACCAGCGGGGCGTTTGTTTCGATCTTTCGTCAAGGCGAGTTGCGCGGTTGCCTCGGGCGCCTCAACCCGGGGCTTCCACTCGCGCAGACGGTGATGGAACTGGCTCAGGCCGTCGCCGATTCCGATCCGCGTTTCGACCGCGTGGCGGCATGGGAGTTGGACGATATCAGCATGGAGATTTCAGTGTTGACGCCGGAACGGGAAGTCACGTCGATCACCGAGATCGAGATCGGCCGTCATGGCCTGATCGTCGAGCAGGGTCTGAGCCGCGGGTTGCTGTTGCCGCAGGTCGCGACAGAGATGGCCTGGGACCTCGACACGTTTCTGAATCACACCTGCCTCAAAGCCAGCTTGCCCGCTGAAGCGTGGAGGCGGGGCGCCCGCATCTTCATCTTCGAAGCCGAGGTGTTCGGCGAACGCGTCTCTCGTCCGACACCCTGAATGGACAACATCTGTCACACGCTCGTCGGCGCGGCGTTCGGCGAGGCCGGCCTCAAACGCCGGACCCGCTTCGGTGCCGCTGCTCTGTTGATCTCGGCGAACCTTCCTGATGTCGACGTGCTCGTCTTCGCGACCGGCACGCCGCCCGTATCGTTCCGTCGCGGAATCACACATGGCGTCGTCGCCCAGCTCCTGCTCCCGCTGCTGCTTACGGGTGTGTTGATGGTGATTGGGAAGCTGCGTCGTCCCGACCCGGCAGACGACAGCCCGCCGCTTCGGCCGGGCTGGTTGTTGCTGCTGTCCCTGGCGGGCGTCTACTCGCATGTGTTCCTGGACCTCCTGAACAACTACGGCGTCCGCCTCCTCACGCCATTCAGCTGGCGCTGGTTTTACGGTGATGCCGTGTTCATCGTCGATCCCTGGTTGTGGCTCGTGCTGGGTGTGGGCATCTGGCTCACGAGGCGGCAGCGCGCGGTGACGCCAGCTCGGGGTGCGTTGGTCTTCGCCACCTGTTACATCGTGTTGATGATCGTCTCGGCGCGTGCGGCACGGGAGATCGTCCAGCGGGTCTGGAGCGAGTCGCGCGGTCTCACCCCTGTCGCCGTCATGGTGGGGCCGGTGCCGCTGACGCCGTTCAGGCGCGAGGTGATTATCGATGCCGGCGATCACTATGAGACCGGCGCGTTCTCGTGGTCCTCGATGGCACTGACGATGTTTCCCGAGCGAATCCCCAAGAACAGCGACAAGCCCGAGGTGGCGGCCGCGCGGGCGTCGTCGCCGGATGTGCGCGCCTTCCTCGTCTGGTCCCGTTTTCCCGTC
Source organism: Vicinamibacterales bacterium (assembly GCA_035263125.1). Taxonomy (GTDB): domain Bacteria; phylum Acidobacteriota; class Vicinamibacteria; order Vicinamibacterales; family UBA2999; genus Gp6-AA40. The sequence goes on along the minus strand of DATFRP010000359.1, from coordinate 63,205 downwards.
TGGACGCTTCGCCCCGACGAACGTGGCACGCGTGTGACAGTGTCCGATATGCGATTTGCCGGCGGCGTGCGGGGCTTCTCGCAGTCTGTAGTCGTGCCGCACGCGGGGGCGTCGGAACCGGAATCGGAACACTGAACCCCTGAACCTATAATGGCTTGATGCCTCGCGCGGTCATTCTGGTCTGTAGCGCCCTTCTCGTGTTCCCGCAGGCGGCTGCAGCGTGGGGCTACGAGGCACACAAGACGATCATGGACCGCGTGGTCGCGCTCCTTCCGTCCGAGCTGCGTCCGCTGTTCGAGCAGAATCGCACGACGCTGGTCGAGCACGTGATCGATCCCGATCTGTGGCAGAACGCCGGATTCGATCGCGAGGAATCGCCGCATCACTTTCTCGATCTGGATTGGGAGGGCTACGGGCAATACCCGTTCGACGGACTCCCGCGCGACTACATGGCGGCTGTTGCCAAATTCGGGAAGGCGCGCATCGACCAGAACGGCACCGTGCCGTGGCGGGTCGAGGAGATGTACGGCAATCTGAGGCGCGCCTTCGAGTCGTACGAACGCCGCGGTCCGTTCGGACGCCAGGACATCCTGTTCTACTCGTCATGGCTCACGCACTACGTCAGCGACGCCCATGTGCCGTTTCACGCCGTGCTCAATTACGACGGCCAGCTCACTGGCCAGAACGGCATCCATTCGCGGTTCGAGGCCTATCTCTTCGAGCGCTATCGCGATCAGTGGTCGATTGCGCCGAAGGCGATCGCGCCCGTGCGCAATCCCCGCGATTTCATCTTCGACGTCGTGCTCGAAGGCACGAAGCTGGTGCCGCCGATCCTGAAGGCCGATCTCGACGCGATCGGCAACCGTGACGAATACGACGACGTGTATTACGAGGCGTTCTTCAAATCCAATCGGGCGGTGCTCGAACGTCGCTTGAACGAAGCCATCGCCGCGTCGGCGGCCACGATTGCCGGTGCCTGGGAAGCCGCCGGCAAACCCGCCATCCCGGTCAACCCACGGGTCCCCCCGCAACGCCGTCGCCGCTGATGGCCAGGGCCATGGATGTTTTCGTGATTCCGGTGGGACCGGATCGCTACGAGCTGTACTGCGAGGCGACCACTGAGCTCGGCGTCGACACGGGGGAGCCGCCCGCCGGTCTGTTCGCGCGGTGGCAGGAGAAATTCAATCGGATGCTCCGGGCCGCCGAAGCGAAACAGCGCGGCGAGCTGTCTTCGCACGAGGTCGAAGGCTGGCTCGGACACGTGCAGGATCGGCTGATGTGTTGGATCGTCGAGCGCATAGCCGAACAACGTCTCTTGTGGAATCTGCGGGGGCAGACCTCGGTCGTGGCGGTGCATCCGAGCGACGTCAGGTTCGATGAGGTGTTGCAGCATATCAAGCGCGTGCTCCAGCGCGACTACGAGCGGCATCGCAACTGGCTGGTCGTCGACACGCTGGGCCTGATCGTGTCGGCGGCGCTGACGATCGTCCCGGGGCCGAACCTGGTGGCGTACTACTTCCTCTTCCGTGTGGGCGGTCACTGGCTGTCGATGCGCGGTGCCACGCAGGGCCGTTTCCGTGTGGCCTGGACCGGACGTCCGTGCGAAGAGCTCGGAGAGCTCCGGGGCGTGGCGGCCATGGAGCCGCCCGTGCGCGAGCAACGCATCCGCGATGTCGCCTCCCGGCTCCGCCTGCGAAACCTGTCGACCTTCTTCGAACGGGTCGCGATGCGGCACGCGTAAGGTCCGCACACATGGCGGTACGCGCAACGACTCCCGACCCCATTACAATCGTGTTCACGTGAAACTGCGCGAACTGGCCGAGCGGATTGACTGCCGGCTCGAAGGCGACGGCGACATCGAGGTGCAGCGCGTCGCGGGCATTCAGGATGCCGGCGCGGGCGACATCACGTTCCTGGCGAATCCGAAATACGAGAAGACGCTGCGGTCGACGCGCGCGTCGGCCGTGATCCTGCGCGATGAAGCCCCGGCGGCACCCTGCGCGATGCTGCGGGCCAAGGATCCGTATCTCTCGTTCGCACGCGCCGTCGCGATCTTTGCACCAACCTGGCGTCCGGCTCCTGGCGTGCACCCACTGGCAGCGGTGGCCGCCGACGCGACGCTCGGCAGCGGCATCTCGATCGGTCCGTTCGTCGCCGTCGGGGAAGGGGCGATCATCGGCGACCGGACCGTCATCTTCCCCAACGTGACGATCGGTCCCGCTGCGCGAGTGGGAGAAGACTGCGTCATCCACTCCAGCGTGTCCATACGCGAGCGCGTCGTGATCGGCCACCGTGTGATCCTGCAGAACGGCGTCGTGATCGGCGGCGATGGCTACGGCTTCGTACGTCGCGGCGACGGTACCCACGAGAAGATTCCGCAAGTCGCACGTGTCGTCATCGAAGACGATGTCGAGCTCGGCGCGAACACGACCGTCGATCGTCCCGCGGTGGGAGAGACGCGGATCAAGTCGGGGACCAAGATCGACAACCTCGTGATGATCGGCCACGGGGTGACGCTCGGACGCAACGTGCTGCTGGCCGCGCAGGTCGGCATTGCCGGCAGCACGCACATCGAGGATGACGTCGTGTTTGGCGGACAGGTCGGAGTCGGCGGTCACTTGTCGATCGGACGCGGCGCGATCGCCGTCGGTCAGTCGGGCGTGACCAATTCACTCGACCCGGGCGCTCGCGTGGCGGGATACCCGGCGATCGACAGCCACGAATGGCGCAAGGCGTCGGCGGTGTTTCGCAGACTGCCCGAGCTCAAGCGCCGCATCGAAGCGCTCGAGGCGCAGATTGCCTCGCTCACATCCTCCCGTGTCGATAAACCCGAAAGGTCAACCGAGTGATTCACGTCGTTCGACGGTCATGTCCACATCTGTGGGCGTTGGTATTCGTGTTGTGTGCGCGAGCGGCCGCGGCACAGTCCCCGGCGCCGCAGGAAACCACACCTCCGCAGCCGTCTGTTCAATTCATGCCGTACGTCCTTTTTCGTCTCTCGGCCGAGCATCTCTCGGGTCAGGACGAGAGCTTCCAGTGGGACGCCAACTTCGGCGCCGATCTGGATATCGTCGACTACGGATCGGGGCGGGCGTCGTTCGTGGCGAACTATCAGGTCATCATGGGCGACGAGTTCCGTCGTTTCGATCCCAACCAGGGCAATTACATCCTGGGCGGTTCGACGTCGCTGCGGCGATCCGGTTACGAATTCGCGGGCGTGTTCCACCACGAATCCCGTCACCTGAGCGACCGCGCGAATCGCGTCGCGGTGGCGTGGAACATGGCGGGCGGTCGAATCAGTCGCGCGTATACGTTTGGATCGGCGCGACTGGATGCCCGGGTCGACGTTCGCACGGTGGTCGCGAAGTCGTTCGTCGACTACGACTGGGAGATCGAGGGCGGCGTGCGAGGCGATGTGCAGGTTCATCCTCATGTGGCCGTGCTCTACGCAGGCGACCTGCGCCGGCTCGGCGTTGACGGCAGTCAGAATCGCGGTGATCAAACCGGCTTTCGTCTCGAAACGGGTCTGCATCTGTCGGACGGTGGCGGCGCTGCGGAGTTTTTCATCTCGGCCGAACGGCGCATCGACCCGTATCCGCTTGAATTCGGGACGATCAATTTCGTGACCGTGGGGTTTCGCCTCCTGAGTCACTGATCGGGATCGAGAGAGTCATTTTCGATGCAACGCTGATCGACTGCACATCGACGCGCGCCCGTTCGACAGAACACGACTCCCGACCCCATAATGGCCTATGCGTACCGCTGGCCGCAGCCTGGCGATCCGCCTGGGCGCGCTCGTGATCATCGGTCTCGTCGCGAGCGTCGCGCGCGTGTCGCTCGATGCGGCGGTACGCCCTCCGAAGCTTCAGTATCAGATGACCGTGCTGTCGAACGGTCTCCGCGTAATCTTCTCGGAGGATCACTCCACGCCGATCGTGCACCTCGCGGTGTGGTATCACGTCGGCTCGAAAAACGAGCGGGCGGGCCGCACCGGCTTCGCGCATCTGTTCGAGCACATGATGTTCAAGGGCTCGAAAAACGTGGAGCCCGAGTCGCACACGTCGATCATCGCGGGCGTCGGCGGGCGCAGCAACGCATACACGACCGAAGACGAGACGGTGTTCTGGCAGACGCTGCCCTCGCAGTACCTGCCGCTGGCGGTCTGGCTCGAGGCCGATCGGATGGCGACGCTGCGCGTCGACGACGAGGCGTTCAAGCGCGAGCGCGAGGTGGTCAAGGAAGAGCGGCGGATGCGCGTCGAAAACCAGCCCTACGGCCGCCTCTCCGAGATCATCTACGACATCGCGTTCACGACCCATCCCTACAAGCACCCGACCATCGGCAGCATGAAGGACCTCGAGGCGGCCTCGATCGCCGACGTGCGCGATTTTCACAACATCTACTACGTTCCCGAGAATGCGACCGTCGCGATCGTCGGCGACTTCGACACCACGCAGGCGGTGCAGATCGTGAACCAGTACTTCGGCCGTGTGCCGAAGGCGGCACGACCAGTGCCGCGCGACATCCCGAAAGAGCCGCCGCAGACGAGGGAGCGCCGCGCCGTCGTCGAGGAAGCGTGGCCGCTGCCGGCAGTCGTCGTGGCGTATCACGTCACGTACGACGGCCACCCCGACGCCTATCCGCTGCACATCACGGCGAAGATCATGTCGGACGGGCAGAGCGCGCGCATTCCCCTCGAGCTGATGTACAAGCGCCGCCTCGCGCTGACCGCGTTCGGCAGCGGGAACATCACCGAGGACCCGAATCTCTTCTACGCGGTGGCGATCGTGCAGCCGGGACAGACGCCGGCGGCGGCGGAGCAGGCGCTCATCGCCGAGTTCGAGAAACTGACCAAGGAACCGATCAGCGCCGTGGAGCTGCAACGCGCGAAGAACCAGTTCGCACGCGACTACATCGTCGGCCGCGAGTCGAACCAGGAGAAGGCGCTGCACCTGGCGCACTCGGCGGTGATCCACAACGACATCGGTGCCGCCGATGGTGAATTCGACATCTTCATGAATGTGACGACGGCCGACGTGCAGCGTGTGGCGCGCACCTACTTCACGCCCAACAACCGCGTGGTGATCCACATCCTGCCGAAAGGCGGTACCCGTTGAACCGCCCCTGGATCTGGGTCGTCGGATGGGTCCTGACTGCGAGCGTGGCGTTCGGTCAGGATTTCAGCAACTGGCCGACGGAAAACGCACCGCGTCCGCTGCCGGCGCACGAAGTGAAATTCCCGCCCTACGAGATCCGGTCACTCTCGAACGGGATGCAGGTCGTCGTGGTGCTGCATCACGAGCAGCCGGCGGTCACGATGCGACTGCTCATTCGTGCGGGCGCGGCGCAGGATCCCGAGCGCAAGGGCGGCGTCGCGGATCTCGTCGCCCATCTGCTCGATCAGGGAACGACCACGCGAAACGCAGAGCAGATCGCCGAGCAGATCGACACCATCGGCGGGGCGATGGGCACGGGGTCGGGCACCGACCTGACGTGGGTGAATGCCGTCGTGATGAAAGACTCGTTTGCGGTCGGCATGGACCTGGTGGCTGATGTGGCGCACAACCCGACGTTTGCCGCCGAGGAGATCGAACGGCAGCGCGAGCGGCAGGTGTCGTCGCTGCGCGTCAGCGATGACGACCCCGACTACGTCGCCTCGGTGACCTTCGATCGTCTGGTCTACGGGTTTCATCCTTACGGGTTGCCCGGCAGCGGCACGCCTGACTCGATCGCCACGATCACGCAGAATGATCTCCGAGCGTTCCATCGTCGCTACTTCGTCCCCAACAACATGATCCTCGCCATCGTCGGCGACGTGACGAGCGACGAGGCGTTTGCGACCGCCGAGCGCGTGTTCGGCAAGTGGTCGCGCGGCGATGTGCCGCCGTGGAAGCCGATCGACCCCCCACCGCCCACGCGTCGCCTGGTCATCGTCGACAAACCCGGGGCAGTGCAGACGGAGATCCGCGTCGGGCAACTGGCGATTCCACGCAAGCACACCGACTTCCTGACCTTCGACGTCGCCGTCAAGATTCTCGGCGGCGAAGGCGCCAACCGTCTGCATCGCGTGCTGCGATCGGAGCGGGGCCTGACCTACGGAGCCGAAGCGGACACCGAGGCGATGAAGGCCGCCGGCGATTTCGTCGCCAAGACGAATACGCGCACCGAGACCACCGCCGAAACGCTGCGACTGACCGTCGAGGAGTTCGCGAAGCTGCAGCGTCAGCGTGTCTACGAACGCGAGCTGGCCGACGCGCAGGCCTATCTGGCCGGCAGCTTTCCCCTCACGATCGAGACGCCCAACGACATCGCGACCATCATCATCAATGCGCTCTTCTACGAGCTTCCGCTCGACGACTTGCCCACCTTCCGAGAGCGCGTGCTCGCCATCACGCCGGACGACATCCAGCGGGTCGCGCGTCAGTACATCAAGCCGGACCGGCTGTCGATCGTCCTGGTCGGCAATGCGCAGGCGTTCGTGAATCAGTTGCGAAACGTCGGATTCACCGACTTCGAAGTCATTCCCATCGATCAGCTCGATCTCATGTCGGCCACGCTGAAGAAGGAGCCGAAGCGTGCGGCGATCGAGCCAGGCGATGCCAGCCCGCGTTAGCGGCCGTCGGCGGACCGATGCGAATCATGATCTCCTGCGGCGAGGCGTCGGGCGATCTGTACGCCGGCGCGCTCGCCCTGGAGTTGTATAGCCGTGAGCCGCAGGCCGAGATCTTTGGATTCGGAGGCCAGCGCCTCGAGGCTGCCGGCGGCCGGCTGATCGGCGACTACGGCGCCTATTCGGTGACCGGGCTCACCGAGGTCGTGACCAAACTGCCGCGCTCCTTCGCCATGCTGCGGCGTCTGGTCGACGCGGCGCGCGACCTCCGGCCGCACGTCTTCGTCGCGATCGATTTCCCCGACTTCAATTTCCGGCTGATGGCTGCGCTTCGCCGCCTGGGCATCCCGATCGTCTACTACATCAGCCCACAGCTCTGGGCCTGGCGTCCGGGCCGCATGGAGACGATGAAGGAGAATGTCGATCGGGTGCTGGTGATCTTTCCGTTCGAGGAAGAGCTGTATCGGCGAGCCGGAGTCGACGCGCAGTTCGTCGGCCATCCGCTGGTCGATCTGGCGCACGCCGGAGAACAGCGCGACGTCTTCCTGCGCGACCGCGGCCTCGTGCCCGACGCGCCGACGGTCGCGTTGCTGCCCGGCAGTCGCAGAAACGAGCTCGAGCGCATCGTCCCGGTTATGGTGGAAACGGTGCCGATGATCGCGAAACGGCTTCCCGGTGTGCAGTTCGTCGTGGCGCGTGCGCCGGGCCTGCCCGACGCGCTCTTCGCACCGCTCGTCGCCGACGACATCGGGTCGCCGCTCGTGCTGGTGCACGAGCGCACCGACGATGTGCTCTCGGCATCCGATGTCGTCATTACCGCATCCGGCACCGCGACCATCCAGTGTGCGTTGCACGAGAAGCCGATGGTCGTCGTGTATCGGCTCTCGCCGCTGACGTATCGACTGGGGAAACCGTTCGTGCATGTGGACACCTATGCGATGCCCAACCTCGTCGCCGGCAGTCGCATCGTGCCCGAGCTGATTCAAGACGACTTCACCCCGGAACGCACCTCCGGTGAGGTCGTGTCGCTGTTGATCGATCGAGAGAAGTACCAGAGTACGCGCGAGGCGTTGACACGCGTACGCAAGGCGCTCGGCTCGCCGGGCGCGAGCGGACGCGCAGCCGACGCCGTGCTCGAAGTCGCGCGGTCATTTGCAGGGTGAACACATATGAGGCTTTGGGCTCTTGGCGTTGGGTGTTTCCTTCTCGCCATGGTCGCCGGCGTCTCAGCCACGGTGATCGTGCCGGCCGACTTCGCGGAAATGGTGAACGGCTCGCAGATGGTCGTGCACGGTCGCGTCGTCGAGGTCCGCTCGCAGATGGTTGGCGACCGTCGGACGATCGAAAGCGTCGTGACCGTGTCGGTCGCGGAGTCCATCAAAGGTGACGCGGGGTCGACCGTGTTCGTGCGAGTGCCTGGCGGTCTGGTGGGTCGATATCGCCGCTTCATGGTTGGTGCGCCGGTTTTCAGGCCCGGTGAGGAAGTGGTGCTGTTTCTGAGCGGTCGCCCTCCGGCGATCCCGATGCCATTCGGGCTCAGCCAGGGTGTGTACCGTGTGTCGCGCGCCGCTGACGGCAGCGCCGTGGTCGCGCCGCCAGTGTTGTCCGAAGGTCGCGTCGTGCGCGGCGATCCGGCACGGCGTCCGCTCGAGATCGGCGCATTCCTCCAACAGGTCCGCGCGGCGATGGGGCGGCCATGACGGGCCGCTGGCGCGGCGCAACAGCGCTCCTGCTCGTGTCGCTGCTCGTCATCGGCGCGACACCGGCGGAAGGCTACCTGCATCTCAGCGTGTCGACGAGCAACGGCACCGTACCGCTCACATGGAAGACGATGCCGGTGCGCTGGTATGCCACCGATCGCGGCGTGCCTGGCGTGACCGCGTCGCAGTTTCAAGCGGAGGTCGCACAGGCCTTCTCCACCTGGCAGGCGGTGCCGACCGCGTCGATCACGTTTCAGTTTGCCGGGTTCACGTCGGCGGTGCCCTTCGACCAGGATGGGTTGACGGTGCTCGGCTTCGATGCAGAGCCCGACCTGGATCGCGTGCTCGGCGCCACGACGTTTGTCATCGATGACGTGACTGGTGAGATCGTCGAGTCGGACGTCTTCTTCAACTCGATCTTCCTGTGGTCCACGGCTGCGGCAGGAGACCCGACGCGCTTCGATCTGCAGTCGGTCGCCGTGCACGAGATCGGGCACCTCGCCGGTCTCGGACACTCGGCCCTCGGTGAAACCGAAGTACGGCCCGACGGTGGACGGCGTGTGCTCGCGTCGGGTGCGGTCATGTTTCCGATCTCGTTTGGTCGTGGGGTGATCGCGGACCGCACACTGCAGCCCGACGACATTGCCGGTGTCTCCGACCTCTATCCTGACGGCGGCTTCAGCGATCAGACGGGCGCGCTCTTCGGACGCGTGCGCCTCGGCAATGGCGGTGTCATCGGCGCGCACGTCATTGCGTTCAGCATCGAGACCGGCACACTCGTGGCTGGATTCGCACTCGGCGATGGCGGCGAGTTCCAGATCAAGGGGCTGACGCCGGGACCCTATGTCGTGCGGGTGGAGCCGCTCGACGATGCCGATATCGACAGCTTTTTCGAACCTGGGGGCATCGACATCGATTTTCAGGCGACGTTCTTTCCCCGGATTGTCGCCGCGCCCGCCGGTGGCTCGAGCGATCGTTTCGACGTGACCGTGCGGCCGAAATGAGCGTCGCACGGGTATTCGCGATCATCGTTGCCGTGGCGCTCGCGTGGCGACCGTCGGCCGCCGGCGCGCAAGTGGTGCCGCTTCATCGCCTCGAGTTGTCGGTAGGCGCCGGTCTGTTCACTGGCGCATCGCTTGGTTCGCAGAACGCGAACCTCCGCACGAGCACACCCGGTCAGCCGTTCCTCCTGTTCGCCAGCAGTTCCCGGACGTCGACCGCCCCGATTTTCGATCTCCGGGCCGGCGTGCTGCTGACTCATCGCTATGGTGTCGAGGCGCACGCCGCCTACGGGCATCCGGAGCTTCGCACGGTGTTGTCGTCGGACGTCGAAGGTGTGCCCGGCATCACCGCGGTCGAACGCCTCGATCAGTACGTCATCGACGGCGGTGTCGTCGTCGGTCTCGACGAGTGGACGATCGCCGGATTTCACCCGTTCGCGACTGCGGGCGGCGGCTACCTGCGTCAGCTGCACGAGGATCTCATCGTCGTCGAGGACGGAGGAGTGTTCTACGTCGGAGGTGGCGCCCGATACGGGCTGTTCGCGAGCCCTCGCGGCTTCGTCCGCGCGATCGGCGCGCGCATCGACGCCCGCTTGAACCTGCTGAAGGGCGGCATTCAGATCGAAGACCACGTGCGTTCGCATTTCTCGGTCGGTGGAAGTCTCTTCGTCGTCTTTTGAGGCAGCGGAGGGCGCGGAGGAAACGGAGGCGACGGAGGAAACGGATTTAACAGGAGGAACGGAAAAACGGAGGACGAACGGAGTTGCGCCACGCCGACACCCACAATCAAAGGTATGAGTTACTGCTTGTGGATGTCGACATGCGTCCTCCGTCCGATCTCCGTTCCTCCGTTTCTCCTGTTAATCCGTTTCCTCCGTCCCCTCCGTTTCCTCTATCATCGGAAGGTTATGGCGACTCTGAACAGCTTCGGCACTCGTACTGAGCGTCGCATCGGTGGACAGCCGGTGCAGATCTACAGTCTTTCCGCGTTGGAGCGATCCGGGTTTCACGGTGTGGCGCGCCTGCCGTACTCGATGAAGATCCTGCTCGAGAACCTGTTGCGGCGCGAGGACAACGCGTTCGTGAAGGCCGATGACATTCGTGCGCTGGCGCAGTGGAACGCGACCGCCAATGTGCACAAGGAAATCTCGTTCATGCCGGCGCGCGTCCTGCTGCAGGACTTCACAGGCGTTCCCTGCGTCGTCGATCTCGCGGCCATGCGCGATGCGGTGATCGGGCTCGGCGGCAAGCCCGATCGCGTCAACCCGCTGCAGCCGGTCGAGCTCGTGATCGATCACTCCGTGCAGGTCGACTACTTCGGTCGGACCGATGCGTTCTCGCTCAACGCGGAGCTCGAGTTCTCGCGCAACCGCGAGCGTTACGCGCTCCTGCGCTGGGGCCAGCAGGCATTCAACAATTTCAAGGTCGTGCCGCCTGACACCGGCATCGTCCATCAGGTCAACATCGAGTATCTGGCGCGCGTGGTCTTCTCGGAAACCGTGAATGGCGTCACGACCGCATATCCCGACACGCTCGTCGGCACCGACTCGCACACGACCATGGTCAATGGCCTCGGGGTCGTGGGGTGGGGCGTTGGCGGGATCGAGGCGGAGGCTGCGATGCTCGGTCAGCCGAGCTCGATGCTCATCCCTCAGGTCGTGGGCTTCCGGCTTCGAGGCGCCATGCCCAGGGGCTCGACGGCGACCGACCTCGTGCTGACGATCACGGAAATCCTGCGGAAGCACGGCGTGGTCGGCAAGTTCGTCGAGTTCTTCGGCGACGGTCTTGGCGCGCTGACGATTGCCGACCGCGCCACGCTCGGCAATATGTGCCCCGAGTACGGCGCCACGGTCGCGATTTTTCCAGTCGACGACATGACGCTCGAGTACCTGCGGCTGACCGGCCGCGATCGGGCGCAGATCGAGCTCGTGGAACAGTACGCGAAAGAACAGGGTCTGTTCCGGACCGCTGGCAGTCCCGACGCGGTGTACTCGGAGACGATCGATCTCGATCTGTCGACCGTCGAGCCGAGTCTTGCAGGCCCGAAGCGACCTCAGGATCGCGTGGCGCTGTCGAAGACCAGGCCCGCGTTCCAGGCAGCGCTTCCGTCGATGCAGATGCCCTCGAAGGGTGGGGGCAGCGCGACGTCCGCGTCACGGTCTGCCGTGGCCGTCGCCGATCCCGCCGTCGACACGCTCGATCATGGAGCGGTGGTGATCGCGGCGATCACGAGCTGCACGAACACCTCGAACCCGAGCGTGATGATCGGCGCGGGCCTGGTTGCGAAGAAGGCGGTGGAGAGGGGGCTCACACGCAAGCCCTGGGTCAAGAGCAGCCTGGCACCGGGATCGAAAGTCGTGACCGAGTATCTCAACGCCGCCGGCCTCACGCCCTATCTCGACAAGCTCGGGTTCAATCTCGTTGGATACGGGTGCACCACCTGCATCGGCAACAGCGGTCCGCTCCCCGACGAGATCGCTGCGGCCGTGCGCGAAAAGAATCTGGTCGTGTGCTCCGTTCTGAGCGGCAACCGCAACTTCGAAGGCCGTATTCAACAGGACGTGCGCGCCAACTATCTCGCGTCGCCGCCACTCGTTGTCGCGTTTGCGCTGGCCGGCTGGATTACGAAGGACATCACCACCGAACCGCTCGGCGAAGACGCGTCGGGGCGGCCCGTCTACCTGCGCGACATCTGGCCGAGCGAACAGGAAATCCAGGAGACGATGCTCCGCGCGGTCACGGCGGACATGTTCCGGCGCACGTACGCCGACGTGTTCAAAGGCGATGAACGCTGGCAGCAGCTTCGGGTGCCGGAGGGCAACCATTTCTCCTGGGACCCGGCCTCGACCTACGTGCGCAGGCCGACCTTCCTCGAAGGCATGACGATGGAGGTGGCGCCGCTGGCCGACATCACGGGCGCACGTCTGCTGGCACTGCTCGGCGACAGCGTGACGACCGATCACATCTCGCCGGCTGGAGCGATCAAGGTCGACAGTCCGGCGGGGAAGTATCTGATCGAGAAGGGTGTCAAGCCGGCCGATTTCAACTCTTACGGCGCGCGGCGAGGCAATCACGAAGTGATGATGCGCGGTACGTTTGCCAACGTTCGTCTGCGCAATCAGATGGCGCCCGGCACCGAGGGCGGATGGACCCGGTATCAGCCGACCGGCGAGCAGATGACGATCTACGACGCCTCCGTGAAGTATCAGGCCGCGAACGTGCCGCTCCTGGTCATCGCCGGGAAGGAATATGGATCCGGCTCCTCTCGCGACTGGGCGGCGAAGGGCACGCTGCTTCTGGGCGTGAAGGCTGTGATCGCCGAGTCGTTCGAGCGCATTCATCGCAGCAACCTCGTGAACATGGGTGTGCTGCCGCTCGAGTTCGAGTCGCGCGAGAACGCGGCCCCGCTGAAGCTGACCGGCACCGAGTCGTATTCGATTCTCGGAATCGCCGAGGGATTGAAGCCGCGCGGCCATGTGCGTGTGGCGGTGAAGGATGCCGATGGACGCAACCACGAGTTCAAAGCGATCGTGCGTATCGATACGCCAGAGGAGCTCATCGCGTTCAAACACGGCGGGATTCTGCCGTACGTGGTGAGACAGCTCGTCAGCAGACAGTGACAGGCGTAGGCCTCGATTGATCGAGTACGCCTACGCGCTCCCGGACTACCGGTTCATCGAGGGTTTCGATCCGCTGCTGCTCTCGCGATTCGACATCGAGGCGAAGACAGGACGCGAAGTTCCGCCCACCTGTTCGAGATCGATACGAAATTCAGTCTGGCTGATCTGCCTCGATACGAAGGTCGCATCTCCGCGTCTGATCCGAGTTCGGCATACCCGTCATTGTTCGCGGCCCTTCGCGACGACCTTGGCCTGAAGCTCGAATCCAAACGGGAGCCAGTGCCAGTACTCATCGTCGAACATGTGGAGCAGTTGATCGAGAACTGAGGCTTGCCTTCGGCCTGACCTTCTGACTCTTTGACTTCAGCGCGCGCCACCGCAAGAAACATCAAGAACCCCGACATCCCGCTCGTCTATGATCGCGGGCGTGCCCTCGGATCGCGCGCTCCTGCGCCTGCTTCACGACATACGCAGTCGGGTCGGCATCGGCTCGACACTGACGACGATCGCCAGGCGTTCCGGATGGTCGCCGTTCCATCTGCATCGTGCGTTTCGCGCGATGGTCGGTGAGACGCCAAAGCAGTACACACAGAGGCTGCGGCTCGAGCGCGCGGCGGCGGCGCTCGTTTCAACCAGCGATGCCGTTGTCGACATCGCCGTGGCCAGCGGCTTCAACAGTCATGAAGTGTTCACCCGCGCATTCCGGCGTCAGTTTGGCCGGACGCCTGTGGCGTATCGAGCCGCAGCCCTCCGCCATGCTGTGCCCGCGATCCGCGATCGCCATGCCGCGATCGTCGAATCGTCGGGGCCGTGCATCGGCCTGTATCACATCACTATCGAGTCGCCTCGGAGAACCCAGATGCCCATGTTGTCGATCGAGCGTCGTGAGTTGAGCCCGCAGCCGTTTCTGTTCGTGCGTCTCAAGGCCGCACGCCACGAGGTGTCGAAAGCCATCGCCGAAGGATTGGGCAAGGCGTTTCCGTATGCGATGCAAGCCGGCCTTCCGATCGCGGGCAGACCGACGGCGCGCTATCTCACGAGTGGGCCCGGGCTCTTCGACATGCAAGTCGGCGTTCCGATCGCAGTCGTCGCACCCGGTCAGGGTGAGGTGCAGGCGGGGGAGCTGCCCGGTGGTCCGATTGCTGTTGGCATTCACGCCGGTCCGTACGAGCAGCTCGCCGAAACCTACGCCGCAATGGAACGATGGATGGAAGCCAACGGCTATCAGCCAGGCGGCGCTCCGTGGGAATCGTACGTCACCGATCCCGCCGACTTTCCAGACACCAAGGACTGGCGCACGGAAGTCTACTGGCCAATGAAGGGATGAGATGCGTGGGCGATGCAGCGGCGGGCGGTGCTGAAGTGAAGTGCGTAGGGTAAAGGGCAAAGGGCAAAGGTAAGGTCAGAAGTTTAGGTCTAGGTCTAGGTCTAGGTCTAGGTCTAGATCTAGATCTATAGGTGTAGGTTCAGGCGCACGTGCCGGGCGGGCTCTGTTATGCACCCGGTCCTAGGTCTCATCATCCGACTGACACTCGTCGGAATTGTCGCGCGCGGAACGTTGTTTCGATGTGATGACGATCTGCGCGAGGATTCGAGCCTCCTGGCGTGCCTCGTCGAGAAGGGCCAGGCACTTTTCGCGCGCGCCCAGTCGTCGGGCTGCGCAGGCGCGCAGCCATCGAGCGCTCTCATTGGCGCTGCGCAGGGCGATTTCGTTGTAGCGGATGAATTCCTTCCGCGATGATCCCCCCAGCGCCTCTTCGCGGTTGTTCCCGATCGACCCAGACGCGTCGACGAGCTGTTTGACGAGTCCATCGGTTTTCGGTCCTCTCGGGATCGGCTCAACGAACTCGAGAACGTCGCGATAGAAGCGGAAGGAGCGTTCGTCGATGCCGTTCGGGTCGTGTCTGTCCATGACATCACGAACTGCATGCGCGGTGCCGTGACGTCGAAGCGTCGAATACCGCGAGAACCTAGAATGCGCGTGTCGGTCGATTGAAAAAGTGGAAGCGTTCTGCTCGTAGATGTACGCAGGGATTGCGATCGATGAGGGGGAGAGGGGCAACGAATCGACCCGGAACCTGGGACGAATCCCCCCGTCCCCTAGCACCTACACCTGCACCTACACCTACACCTACACCTACACCTTTGACCTTACCTTTGCCTTTTGACCTTTGACCTTTGACCTTTGACCTAGCGCGCCCCGAGCTACCTCGCCCGATCAGGTCCGTTAACCTGTTCAAACACCCGCTCCGGTGGTGGCAGTCCCTTTTCCTTCGCCTCCGCCGCCGCTTTCTCATAGGCGCGCTCGGCGCTCAGCGCATTGCGCATCGCGTTATTGCCTTCGTGACAGCTGTATTCGTAAATCTGATAGCCCGGCTGGCTGGTGATCGTCATCCGCATCGTCCAGGGCCTGGTGAAGGTGGCGGGATCGTCGATGTGGATTTCGTAGTCGATCATCTCCGGGTCGATCCGCGTCAAACGTTCGACCATCCGCAGTCCTTCGCTGTGCTGCGCGCCGCCGACCCCCGTTCTGTCGGTGAAGTTGCGTGATTCGATGACGAGCGTGTCGCCCTCATAGTGGCCGCGGGAATCGCCCATGAACAGGTGAATGCCGTCGCCGATCGGCGGACGTCCGTCGAGCGGAATCACGCGTGTGTCGTGCACCATCTCGTAGCTGATGACGACCGAGTCGGGTGTCTGCATGATGCGCGCGCCGTTTCCATAGACGGCCGGCATGAACGAGCCGACCGCACCGCGTGTGATGCAGCGGTCGTAGAGCGAGAAGTCCTGCACCTTCTCCCACGGTCCCACGCCGAACGATCCCTGAAGGCGTGGCCGCGCGCGTGCGGCGGGGGTCAGCGCGGGGACGCGGCCGTCTGATGGATCGGTCACCATCGAGGTGTAGCTGAACGAACGAGTGCCTTCCTCGTTTCGGAATGTGCCCGTCCTGGCATCGTCGACGTTGCGGGCGCCCTGCCGCTGCTTCGCGCGCGCCGCGAACTCCTCGTCCGTCATGTACTCGCGCGTGCCGAATTGCGCGGGGCGCGAGATCGGGATGCCTCGCATGTCGTCGGTCGTCCAGATGCCTTCGAGATCGGGCTGGCCCCAGGCGTTGCGCGGCGCCTTCCAGTGCGGGTTGACGCGTTTGGCGGCGATCGCATCGGCCGACCCTTTCGCCTGGGCGCTGGCTGGCGCCGGCGAACACATGAAGATGGCAGCAACTCCGGCGGCGACGAAACCGGTCACGACTCGACGCTTCATTCAAATCTCCTTGGCGCGCCAGGGTACATCTAAACCCATCGATTCGTGTAGGCCGGGCCTGTTCTCTGGGCCCGGCGTTCAAGGGACTGTGGCAATATCATGGCGATCAGTCCGGAGTCGCCATGGCATACAGCCGCCTCATTGCCGCGACGATTGCCGTCACCACGGCGGCCATCTTCACCATCCCGCTGCGCGCCCAGCACACCTACAAAGCGCCGCGGACACCGTGGGGTGATCCCGACATCCAGGGCAACTACACCAACCTCACCGAGGCCGGCACTCCGCTCGAAAAGCCGAAAGAATTCGAAGGCCGCAATCTGAGCGACATCAAAGGCGAGGAGCTCCAGAAGATCAAGCGAGAGGCCGCTCAGCGGACGATCAACGCGTTCCTCGGACCCACGGAAGCGCCGGACAATTGGTGGCAGGTCGCCTACAAGAACATCGAGAACGGTGCACAGGCCTGGATGGTGATCGATCCCCCCGATGGCAAGATTCCGCCGCTGACACCCGAGGCCCAGGCGAGACAGCAAGCCGCGGCCGAAGCCCGCAAGCGGAATACCCGCGGGCCTTCCGACTCGTACACCGATCGCAGTCTCTACGACCGTTGCATCACCCGCGGGTTCCCGACCTCAGGGATGCCGACGATCTACGGCAACTCGTCGCAGATCGTGCAGGGCCCCGGATACATCGCCATCACCTACGAGATGATCCACGACACACGGCTCATTCCGCTCGTACCGGCGACGCAGGTGAATAGGGAGATCCGCTCTGACATGGGCTACTCGCGCGGGCACTGGGAGGGCGACACGCTGGTCGTCGAGACGACCAACTTCCTGCCGCGCAGCGCGTACCGCAACGCCAACGCCGATCGTCTGAAGGTGATTGAGCGGTTTACGCCGGTGAGCCCGACACAGCTTCGCTGGAACGTCACGCTCGACGATCCGACTACGTGGACGAAGCCGTGGACGTTCTCGATGCCGCTGACAGTGAATCCGTCCGAGCCGATGATGCCCTATGAATGTCACGAGGGAAACTACGGCTTGAAGAACATCCTGAGCGCCGCGCGCGCGGAGGAAAGGAAAGCCGCCGAGGCCTCGTCGAAGTAGCTCCACCGCTGGAAAGTCAATCTGTGTAGGCCGGGCCTGTTCTGCAGGCCCGGCGTCTGATGTTCTGATGCTCACTTCAGCCGCCATCAAATCGAAAGCCGCGTCGCTCGGCTTTGACCTGTGCGGCATCGCTCCGGTCGACGACTTTCCAGAGCTCACTTTCCTCCAGGAGTGGCTGGCCCGCGGCTACGCGGGCGAGATGAGCTGGATGTCGCGGACCGCGGATCGCCGAGCCGATGTCCGCGAGGTCGTCCCCGGAGCCCGCAGCGTCATCGTCACGGGCACGCTCTACAACACCGACCGTCCCTACGCTGACGCGCAGCCTCCTGCCGTGGCGCGCGTCTCTCGATACGCCTGGGGCGACGACTATCACGACGTGATCAAAGCCCGCCTCGAGGCATTGCTCGCATGGATGCGAACGCAGGCGGATGTGCCCTTCGACGCGCGCGCGTACGTCGATACCGGGCCGGTGCAGGAGCGGGTCTACGCGCAGTACGCGGGGCTCGGCTGGATTGGAAAGAACACCTGCCTCATCAACGCCGAGATCGGGTCCTGGCTGTTCCTCGCCGAGATCATCACCACGCTGCCGCTCGAGCCGGACCCCCAGGGGCTCGAGCAGTGCGGCAGCTGCACGAAGTGCATTGAGGCGTGTCCGACGGGGGCGCTCGTCGAGCCTGGCGTGCTCGACTCGAACCGGTGCCTGTCGTACGCGACGATCGAGCTGCGCTCGTCGATTCCCGAGCCGCTCCGCGCGATGATGGGCACGCACGTATACGGCTGTGACATCTGCCAGGAGGTCTGTCCCTACAACCAGCCCGCGCCACGATCGGACGATGCTGCGTGGCAGCCGCGAAACGGGCTCGACGCGCCGCGCCTCGTCGATTTGTGGCGACGGTCCGATCTCGAGCTTCGCTCGCTCATCAGGGGAGGACCGATGACGCGGGCGAAGCTGAGCGGCTTGCGGCGCAATCTCGCGATCGCGATTGGCAATAGTGGTGATGAGGCGGCCGTCCGTGCTCTGGACGAGAGCGGGTCCGATCGACCGTCGGCAGAAGACCCGATGGTCCGAGAACATGTGTCCTGGGCGCGTGGCCGAACGCAGATGGGTGGGTCGAAAACGCAGGACCCGTCCTACACTGATCCCGAGTCCCGGGTATGATCCCACTGGTCGCGACCGCTGCCCATGACACAGATTCGGACTGATCCCGATCGGCCAAGCCCAGCACCGCTGCTTCTGCTGTCGATGCCGCAGATGACCGATCCGAACTTCGCGCGCACGGTGGTCCTGCTGTGCGACTACACCGACCGAGGCGCGTTCGGCCTCGTCGTCAACCGCCAGATGGACGAGCCGGCACACAAGATGGTGATGACCGAGCCGCCCGTGAAAGTCGATCCGAACCTGCGTTTGTGGGTCGGGGGGCCGGTCGATCCGCAGAGCACCTGGGTCTTGATGTCAGATGCCCAGGGACCGGACGACGAGCAGCGCGAGATCTGTCCTGGCCTGCTGTTGTCGGTCTCGCGTGCGCTGACGCTTCAGCTCCTGCAGATGCCTCCCTCGAACAGCGCGCGGGTCATCGTCGGCTACGCGGCGTGGAGCCCGGGGCAACTCGACGACGAGATTGCTGCGTCAGCATGGCTCACGACCGAGGTCGATCCGTCGCTCATCTTCGGGGTGCCGCCGGAGCAGATGTGGGAGACGGCGATTCGAAGGTTGGGAACCGATCCCGCGAAGCTGCAGACGAGCTCCGGGGTGCATTGATGCGGATGAGGACGACTCACGCACTTTTCCCGGTCTCTTTGTTCGTAGCCGCAGCGATTGCCTGCGGCGGTTCACAACCGACGGCAGCACCCGTGGAAACAACGACAGCAGCCACTTCGCCCGCAGATCCCGAAACCAAAAAGATCGAGACGATGGCGGCGCGGTTCGCGCCGGTCGATCTCGCAGTCAACATCTCGGCGCTCCCATCAAACGAGCGGCAGGCGCTCGCGAAGATGGTCGAGGCATCGAGAGTGATGGACCCGCTCTTCCTGCGTCAGGTCTGGGCCGGCAACGAGAAAATGCGGCAGGACCTCTCACGCGACACATCGCCGCTCGGGCGGGCGCGGCTGCACTACTTCACGATCAACAAAGGGCCGTGGTCGCGGCTCGATCACAACGAGCCGTTCATCCCCGGCGCGCCTCCCAAGCCGCCGCAGGCGAACTTCTATCCCGGCGATTCCACCAAGGCCGACATCGAGGCCTGGCTGAAGACGCTGTCTCCGGCCGAGCACAAGAAAGCGGTCGGCTTCTTCACGGTGATCCGGCGCGGACCCGACGGCAAGTTCATCCCTGTGCCGTATTCGGTCGAGTACAAAGACGATCTCACCAAGGTTTCGGGCCTGCTGCGTGAAGCCGCAGCGCTGACCACACAACCGACGCTCAAGAGCTTTCTCGAGAAACGGGCAGCCGCGCTCCTGACCGACGACTACTACGAGAGCGACGTCGCCTGGATGGCGCTCGATGCGAGCATCGAGCCGACCATCGGGCCGTACGAGGTGTACGAGGACGAGTGGTTCAACTTCAAGGCTGCGTTCGAATCGTTCATCACGATCAGAGACGATGCCGAGACGCAGAAGCTGTCGCGATTCGGATCCGAGCTGCAGGAGATCGAGAACAACCTGCCTATCGATCCGAAATATCGCAACCCGAAACTCGGAGCGTTGGCGCCAATCCGCGTGGTGAACACGGTCTTCTCGGCGGGCGACGGCAACCGTGGCGTGCAGACGGCCGCCTTCAATCTGCCCAACGACGAGCGCGTGATTCAGGAGAAGGGCTCCAAGCGGGTGATGTTGAAGAACACGCAGGAGGCCAAGTTCAAGATGGTGCTGGTGCCGATTGCGCAGGTGGCGCTGGCCGTCGACGATCGGCAGCACGTCGCATTCGACGCGTTCTTCACACATATCCTGATGCACGAGCTGATGCACGGCCTCGGCCCGCACAACATCGTCGTGGGCGGAAAAAAGACGACAGTGCGGCAGGAGTTCAAAGAGATCTACAGCACGATCGAAGAAGCCAAAGCCGACGTCTCGGGGCTCTTCGCGATGCGATTCCTGGTCGATCGCGAGAAGCTCGACAAGGCGTACGCCACCACGATGTACACGACGTATCTCGCGTCGATGTTCCGGTCGATCCGCTTCGGCATCACCGAAGCCCACGGCCGCGGCGTGGCGATCCAGCTCAATTACTTCCTCGATCACGGCGGCCTCACGACCGCGCCGAACGGTACCTTTGCCGTCAACGACGAACGCATCAAGCAGAACGTCATCGACCTCACCCGCGACATCATGACGATGCAGGCGAAGGGCGACTACGCGGCCGCCAGGCAGATGATGGATACGCTCGGCGTCGTGCGACCGCCGGTGCAGGCGGTGCTCGATAAGCTGAAAGGCGTGCCTGTCGATATCGAGCCCCGATTCGTGACCGCCGACGCGTTGAGCAAATGAGGCGATCGCGAATCGGATAGGTTCGCGCCCCCACGCGTGAATCGTGCAATGGTGTACAATGTACAAGCATGAACAAGCGCTATACAGTCGCGCACGTTCGTGAGCGGTTGTCTGACGCGTTGGACGAGGCGGAACAGGGGGTCAACGTGATCATCGAGCGCCGCGGCACGCGCTTTCGCCTGTCCGTGGCTTCGGACGCCCCGCGGCGCAGTGGGCGACGAAAACCGAAGATCGAAGTGCTCGATCCTGCGGTTGCCGAAGGGCAGTGGAGCTGGACGTGGACGCCCCGCAGCCTGAGCTTGAGGGCGCGGAAGCGCCGGTGATCCTGCTCGACACGCACGCGCTCATCTGGCTCGATCAGGGTCGTAGTCGTGTGGCGCCCTTGCTGCGTGGCGCGCGGCGCCTCTATATCTCGCCCGCAAACTTGCTCGAACTGCAATTCCTGGAAGAAGCCGGACGTCTCAGGCTGCCAAGAGGCGACGCGCAGATGCTCGCGGTCGACGAGCGCTGGACGCTCGACGATCCGCCTGCGGCCTCGTGGTTCGGCTCCGCACTCGATCTCTCATGGACGCGTGACCCCTTCGATCGCCTGATTGCCGCGCACGCGCGACTTCGGGGGTGGAGGCTCGCGACAGCCGATGAACTGCTGCTGAAGGGCCTCGGGCCGAGGCACACGCTCGAACTCTGAGTAGCTGAGACGAGCCCTGACTCCCGCTATAATCGCCGCACTCCAGGGGAGGGTGCTGTGCGAATCCTTCACGCGCGCGGACGGACGATGCTCTTTCTCACAGTCTTCAGTGCTGCCGGCTTTCTGGTCGCGCGCGAAATAGCGGCGCAGAACCGCAGCACCGTGATGGCCCCATACTTCGAGGTCGATCCTCTGTGGCCCAAGCCCCTGCCGAATCACTGGGTGCTCGGGTCGTCGATCGGCGTCTCCGTCGACGATCGCGATCACATCTGGATGATCCACCGTGGCTCGGGGACGCTCGCCGAGAAGGAGCGGGCGCTCGAGTCGCACCTTTCCGACGAGTGTTGCGCGGCCGCGCCGCCGGTGCTCGAGTTCGATCCGGAAGGCAGGCTCGTCGGGCATTGGGGCGGTCCCGGTGAGGGCTACGAATGGCCCTCGTCGAATCACGGCATCACCGTCGACTACAAAGGCAACGTCTGGATCGGCGGCAACGGGGACGGCGACTCGCAGGTGCTCAAGTTCACGAAAGGCGGGAAGTTCCTCCTGCAGGTCGGCCACGCCGACGCGCGGAAGGGGCCTCTGAACAAGGACGGCAAACCGACATACGTCGGCGGCAGCAACGATCAGCAGGCGTTCGGACGCGTCGCCAAGATCTTCGTCGACCCCGCCGCCAACGAGGCCTATCTCGCCGACGGCTACTTGAACAAGCGCGTTGCCATCGTCGACGCCGACACGGGAAAGTTCAAACGGTATTGGGGCGCATACGGTAAAAAACCTGACGACACGGATCTCGGTCCCTACAAGCCGGAGGCGCCGCCCGCGCAGCAGTTCCGCACGCCGGTACACTGCGCGGATCTGTCAACCGACGGCCTCGTGTATGTCTGCGATCGCAAGAACAACCGGCTGCAGGTGTTCAAGAAGGACGGGACGTTCGTGAAAGAGGCGTTCTTCGCGAAGAACAGTCTCGGCGATGGATCCGTCTTCGACGTGGCGTTCTCGAAAGATCCGGGGCAGACCTACCTGTACATGGCCGACGGCAACAACATGAAGATCCGCATCCTTCGACGCGACACGCTCGAGGAGATCACGAGCTTCGGCGACGGCGGCCGCCAGCCAGGACAGTTCTACGCGGTCCACAGTATTGCAGTCGATTCGAAGGGGAACCTCTACACGACCGAGACCTACGAAGGGAAGCGCATCCAGAAGTTCGTCTACAAAGGGCTTCGCCCGGTCACGAAACGGGAGCAGGGAACGGTGTGGCCGCGATGAAGAAGACGCTGTTCGTTCTGGCCGCGCTGGCGGTCGTCAGGCTCGGTGCGCAAGCGCCCGCGGACGTAAGCGGTGAATGGCGAACCTACG
The DNA here is from genome assembly GCA_035263125.1 of Vicinamibacterales bacterium. Lineage (GTDB taxonomy): Bacteria > Acidobacteriota > Vicinamibacteria > Vicinamibacterales > UBA2999 > Gp6-AA40. Next base: position 40,377 of record DATFRP010000359.1, on the reverse strand, counting down.
GAGCCGATCTGTTCAGCACGCGTTACAAGCCGTTTGACCAGATCAACAAGGACAACTTCAACAACCTCGAAGTGGCGTGGCGACTCAAGACCGACAACCTCGGTCCGCGCCCCGAGTTCAACTTCCAGTCGACGCCGTTGATGGTGGGCGGATGGCTCTATACGACGGCGGGGACACGCCGCGCGGTCGTTGCGCTCGATGCCGCGACCGGCGAGATGAAGTGGATCCACAGCGAGGAAGAAGGCAAGCGCGGTGAATCGGCGCCGCGCCAGTTGTCGGGCCGCGGCCTTGCGTACTGGTCCGATGGGCGCTCCGCGCGAATCATCTATGTCACACCCGGCTACCGCATGGTGGCCCTCGACGCGAAGACGGGCGCGGTCGTGACATCATTCGGCAAGAACGGCATCGTCGATCTGAAGCTCGACGACGACCAGGATATGGATCCGGTGACCGGCGACATCGGCCTGCACGCCGCTCCGGTCATCGCCAGGGACGTCATCATCATCGGCGCGGCGCATACCGAGGGCAGCCGCCCGATCAGCCGCCGCAATGAGAAAGGTTACGTGCGCGGCTTCGATGTGCGCACCGGCAAGCGGCTCTGGATTTTCCACACGATCCCTGAACCCGGCGAGTTTGGCAGCGACACGTGGCAGCAGGACTCCGAGTCCTACACCGGCAATGCCGGCGTGTGGGCGCAGATCAGCGTGGACGAGGAGCTCAATACCGTGTTTCTGCCCGTCGAGATGCCGACCGGCGACTACTACGGTGGCCATCGTCCAGGCGCGGGACTCTTCGGTGAGAGTCTCATCGCCGTGGATCTGAAGACGGGCAAGCGCAAGTGGCACTATCAGTTCATCCATCACGGCATCTGGGATTGGGATCTGCCGTGTGCGCCGATCGTCGCGGATCTGACGATCGACGGGCGCCTGCGCAAGATCGTCGCGCAGCCGACCAAGCAGGGGTGGCTGTACGTGTTCGATCGCGTAACTGGAGAGCCGGTCTGGCCGATCGAAGAGCGCGCCGTCGAGCAGTCGAACGTGCCGATGGAGAAGTCGTGGCCGACGCAACGGTTCGTCAGCAAGCCGCCGGCGTACGAGCGTCAGGGCGTCGCGATCGACGATCTGATTGATTTCACGCCGGAGCTACGGGCCGAGGCAGTAAAGCTCGTGTCTCGTTTCAAGATCGGTCCGATTTTCACGCCGCCTGTGGTCAGCACGTGGCCCGGCCCGCTCGCAACGCTCATGCTGCCCGATGCAACCGGAGGCGCGAACTGGCAGGGCGGCTCGTACGATCCCGAAACCGGCGTCTTCTATATCTTCACCAACACCAACGTCGTCGCGCTCGGTCTGGTGCCTGGCACGGAGCGGCCGCAGAAGCCGTCGGACATGGCCTTCGTCCGGGGGCAGGCCGTCGATCCCGCGAACCCGAAGGCGCCCGCGGTGGCGACCACCGTGCAGGGCCTGCCGCTGATCAAGCCGCCGTACGGCCGCATCACGGCGATCGACCTTCATAAGGGCGAGCTGCTGTGGCAGGTGGCTCACGGCGACACGCCTGACAACATCCGCAATCATCCGCTGCTCAAAGGTCTGAACATCCCGCGCACGGGACGCCCGGGGCGCATCGGCACGCTGGTGACGAAGTCGCTAGTGGTCGCCGGTGAAGGCGGCATGGTGACCCTCCCTGACGGTCGTCGGGGCGCGATGCTGCGTGCGTACGACAAGAAGACCGGACAGGATGCAGGCGCCGTCTACATGCCCGCGCCACAAACCGGATCGCCGATGACGTACATGCTCAATGGGCGCCAGTACATCGTCGTTGCGATCAGCAATCAGAATTTCCCAGGCGAGTTGATTGCGTTCCGGTTGCCCGCGTCGTAATGCAGAATTCAAGATGCAAAATGCAAAACGAGGCGCAGTGTAGGGCGGGCTTGTTTTTTTAAGCCCGCCATCCGTCCCCATAAATTAGATTGATCTCGTGAAGAAGCTCGCCCTCCTCCTCGCACTCGTTCTGGCGCCAATCGTTCTCCCTGCGCAGGGACCTGAGAAATTCGTCGGTCCCTCGTCCCAGACGCTCTATCAACTGTTCGTCGAGTACTGGGAGTGGCGGCTGGCGCAGCAGCCCGAGCTGGCGACGCGCTTCGGCCGCGTCGATCACAACGATCGCTGGCGCGACTGGTCGAAGACCGCGCGCGAGCGGGTGCGGCGCGACCGTGAGGAGTTTCTTCAGAAGGCGATCTATCTCGAGCCGGGCAACTTGAATGCTGCCGATCGGCTCAGCGCCCGGCTGATGATCTCGGAGCTGCAGACGCAGCTCGAGGCCGAGCCGTATCTCGAGCTCGTTCAACGGACGTCGCAGTCCGACGGCGCGCACAACGACGTGTTCGGCGCGATCGATGCGATGCCGTCGCGTACGGTGAAAGACTACGAGAACATCATCACCCGCCTTCGTGCGCTGCCGGTCTACGTCGATCAGACGATTGATCTGATGCGCGAGCAGCTTGCCGCCGGACTCGCCCAGCCTGCAATCGTGATCGATCTCACGCTCGATCAGGTGGTCGCGCAACGTGAGGCGTCGCCCGACCAGTCACCATTGCTGAACGCGTTCAGGCGGTTTCCAGGTGACTTCCGGCCCGCCGAGCAGGAGCGTCTGCGCGCCGACGCGCGGAAAGCGTACGAGCAGCAGTTCGTATCGAGCTGGAAGAAGCTGGAAACGTTTCTGCGCGAGACGTATCGTCCGCACGCGCGGACAGAGATCGGTCTCGGCTCGCTGAAGAACGGACGTGCCGCCTACACCGCGTTGGTTCACGCCTACACCACGACGCGCCTGGAGCCGGAGCGGATTCATCAGCTCGGCCTCGACGAAGTTGCGCGGATCGAGAAGGAGATGGCGCGACTCGCCCGCGAGGCCGGCTTCAGCGGTTCGGTGACCGACTTCGAGAAGCAGCTCGGCGCGCAGCCAGGCATGCGTTTCACGAGCCAGGAGGAGATGCTGCAGTACGCGCGCGACGTGCTCGCGCGGGTGCAGCCCGCGCTGCCGCGCCTCTTCATTCGCCTGCCGAAGATGACCGTCGGCGTGCGGCCGATTCCCCCGGACCGGGAAGCGTCGACGGCGTCGAACTACACGGTGGGCACCGCCGATGGATCGCGCCCGGCGTGGTTCAACATGAACACCTACCGACCGCAGGATCAGTTCAAGTACACGATCCCCGCGCTGGTCTTGCACGAGTCGGTGCCAGGACATCACCTGCAGATCGGATTGGCCCGCGAGCTGCCCGGCCTGCCAGATTTCCGGCGCGCCTACAGTGCGTCGGCGTTTTCAGAAGGATGGGCGCTCTATGGCGAGTCGCTGGGACAGGAGCTTGGCGCGTACACGGAGCTGTCCACGCGCTTCGGTCAGCTGGCGAGCGAGCAGTTCCGCGCCGTGCGTCTCGTGGTCGATACCGGCATTCACGCGATGGGATGGTCGCGCGACCGCGCCCGCGAGTACTTCGCGTTGCACGCCCCCGCGCAGTCGCTGGCGGAAGTCGACCGCTACATCGCGCGTCCGGGACAGGCGCTGGCGTACAAGCTCGGTCAGCTGAAGATTCTCGAATTGCGGCACCGGGCCGAGCAGAAGCTCGGAGCGAAGTTCGACATCCGTGAATTCCACGATGCGGTGCTGCGGAACGGCACCCTGCCGCTCGATCTCCTGGAAGACGAGGTCGACGCGTACATCACGTCGAAAACCAAGTCGTAGCGGCCGGTTCTCAGCGTCCGGGTGCTGGCACGGTCGCAGGCATCGCAAACAGGAATCGCTGGCCATCCTTGCTGACGTTCTTCCACTGCATCGGATTTCCGGGGAGCGGTCCCGGCAGTGAGAACAACATCTTCGGTGTCCCTGCCTTGAACGTCGGCGTCGTTTCGACATCGACGGCCATGACCTCCCAGTTGCGGGTCATGTAGTACAGCTCCTTGCTGTCCTGTCGCCAGGTGACCATGCCGGTCGCGCCGTTCGTCGAGACTCGCACGGCCGGACCCGCGGGCGCGTCGGGTTTGCTCGCGTCGAACGGACGCACGTACACGTCCAACTTGTCCACGTCGGCTTCGTTCGACAGGAACGCGACGTAGCGATTGTCTGGCGAGAAGCGACCCTGGACCACATCGTAGTCCTCTCGCAGCCAGTCGATCTCTTTCCGCTCGAGCGCCTTCTTGTTCGCGTCGAGTGGGACCATCACCAGCACGCCGGTGTAGAAGGTGAGGAACTTGCCGTCCGGCGACCAGTCGGTCAGAACCATCCCGGCACCAGGCGTGTACTGGAACAGCAGCTCTTCTTGCCCTGTTCCATCGGCGGGTTTTCGATAGATGCCCGCAAGGCTCTCGCGTGTCGACACGTAAGCGACCTGCTTGCCGTCCGGCGACCAAATCGGCGCATTCTCTGGTGACGTGTCATCGGTGATCGGCGTGCCCTTGCCGCTGGCGAGATCCATCGTCCAGATATCGGTATTGCCGGTCTTCGGATCGTTTCGCATCAGCACCGCGTGGGTACCGTCGGGAGAGAGATTGGGCTGGTTGTAGAAACCCGGCTCGCCGATCCTGTTGACGACCTTTCCGGTCCGGTCATACAGCGTGAGCTGACGCAGTTGAGGCCGCGGAACCGCGATGACGAATCGATCCCCGTTGCGATTGACGCTCGTCGTTCCTGGTCCGACACCCGGAGCGATATCCGCTGATGGACGGAACAGCAACTGAGGTTTTGAGAACGTTGGTGGAGTTCCCCCGCCAACTTCCACGGCCATGATTCCGCGGTCTGCTGCGAGGTAGTAGAGCTCTTTTCCGTCACGGCGCCAGAACACCATTCCGGTACCGCCTTGATCGGAGACCTGCCACGGACCGGCGGATGGAGCAGAGCCAGCGGCAGCCGCAGGATCGAATGGAATGACGTAGACCTCGAAGCGCCCCGACGGGTTCGATGTATACGACATGAAACGACTGTCAGGCGAGAGACGTGGCCCCTGCATCTGAGACTTGCTGCGGACCACTTCGATCGGCTTCCGCTCTCCCTGTGTCTCGACCGGTAATGCGTACAGCCCGCCGCCGGAGAGGTCGGTGGAGAAGTAAGTCAGATACCGGCCGTCCTGAGACCAGTCGGTCAGCGTCATCGGTGCGGAGTTCTTGTAGAGCAGTTCCTCAGCTCCTTCACCACTCGATGGCTTGCGATAGACGCCGAAGTACCCATCTCTGAGCGCAACATATGCGATCGACGCTCCATTCGGAGACCACGCTGGTGAGTTTGCCCCCTCGCGTGCCTTGCTCGAGGTGATCTGCCGTCCTCTGCCGCTTGCGACGTCGATGATCCAGAGGTCGTTGGTCTCTTTGTCCAGATCCGGTTTGATGACCGCCATACGGGTCGCATCGGGCGAGAACACCGGCTGGTTGTAGATATCGCGCGAGCCCACCACGCCGAGCACCTTGCCCTCGCGATCGAAGAGCGTCAGCACGCGGGAGTTGACTTCCATGATCTGCGAGATGACTCTGGCCCGTTCGGCCGGGTCGCGCGGAAGCTGCGCCTCTCCAGGGGTTGCGGTCAGCAGAACGGCGAACGCCACACCCATTGCGATGACAAGCGAAGTGCGTTTCATGTCGAGTCTCCTTAGAAACGAGCCACCAGGCGACTCAACAGTTCTGTGGACAGGCGGAAACGACTCTGCCGTCGGGCAGCGTCATCGTGCGAAGCAAACCCGAATGTGAGCCGTTGCGCGCGCGGCTGACCTCGGCGGTGACCGGCTTCCCGATCGCCTTTTCGATGTCGGCCTTGGTGATATCGCGGGCACGGAAGAAGCTCGGGGGAGGTCCTTCGATCGACCATTCCTCGACCTCTGCACCTCGCTTGGCGTCCATCGCGACGTTGATATGCGGATTCCTCCAATCCATCTTGGTGAGGGGACCGGTCAGCGTCACACGATCGTTGAAATCGAACAGGGCCGACATGTTGTGATGGGCCCACGCGGACCCGGCCAGCAAGGCTGCCAGCACGACGAAAGCGGCGGTTCTGAGCTTCATCGAAGCCTCCTGCTGCGTGGAATACGGCTGCGACGGTGAGAAGTTCGAGGTTCCACCTGTCAGACGTTGAAAGTCCGATCCGCGTTGGGGGTAGGGGGCTGTTATTCCATCCGCAGCACGACGGTGGGGTCGATGCTCGCGCCGCGGAAGGCCGGCACGACGGTCGCGACGAGCGCTGTGACGCAGAGCAATAGCGCCGTACCCGCAAACGTGAGCGGATCCGTGGAGCCAACCTCGAACAACCACGATTGCAGCAGGCGTGCGCCGGCGAACGCGGCGCCGAGGCCGATCGCGACGCCAGTCGTGGTGAGTAACGCGGCACTCCGGACAACACCCACTACGACCGTCATCCTGCGCGCACCGAGCGCCATTCGCACCCCAATCTCACGAAGCTGCTGTGCGACCGAGTAGGAGAGGACCGCGTACAACCCAACCGCGGCAATCAGCAGCGTCAAGAGCGCGAAGGCAGCGATGAGCGTCAACTGCGTGTTGCGGTTCAGGAGCTCCGTATCGAACACCTGGCTCATCGACTGGATCCGCGACACCGGCTCGTCGGCATCGACGGCCCACACCGCCCGGCGCACGGCTGCCGCCAGAGCCAGCGGATCTCCCGCGGTGCGCATGACCAGTTGCTGTGGCCAGAAGAACGGCACATTGATCATGTTTTGATTCGCCGCGAAGTAGATCTCTGGCTCAGGCGCCGTGTCGATGCCGTACTGCCGCATGTCGCCGACAACGCCGACGATCGTCAGCCAGGGATTGGGTCCCGCAGGATTTCCGATCTTGATGCGTTGTCCGATGGGATCCTGGTTCGAGAAATGCTGTTGCGCGACCTTGGCGTTGATAATGACCGCGAACGGTGTTCCGGCCGCATCGCGCGCCTCGAACTCGCGCCCGCGCAGCACCGGAACGTCGAGCGTGGCAAAGTACCCCGCACTGATCACGCGATCGCTCACGATGAAGCGAGTGAACTCCTCCGGCTGCGGGGCGGGGCGGCCTTCGATTGACATCAAGGCCCGTCCGCCCTTGAACGTCAGCGGCGGATAGTTGACGTACGCCGCGCGAATGACGCCGGGTAGGGCGGTCACGCGTTCCAGAACGCCATCGCAAAAGCGCGTGCGGCTTTCCGGTGTGCCGTATCTCGATGGTGGAAGCACCGTCTCGGCAAGCAGCACGTGCTGCGGATTGAACCCGGGTTCGACCGCGAGCACGTTGGCATAGCTGCGAAACAGCAGTCCCGCCCCCACGAGGAGCACGACCGTCATCGTAATCTCCGCGATCACGAGAAGACTGCGAAGACGCCGACTCGCTCCGGTGTTTCGTCCACTCGACGATCGCAGCGCCGCCTCCAATCCGGTCCGTACCGCGGCCAGTGCCGGCGCCGATCCAATCGCAACCACGATCAACGCTGCAACGCCCGCGGTGAAGAGCATGACGCTCGAATCGATCCGCAGCGTGCTGGTTGCAGGGAGACTGCCGGGGAGCAATCGAGCCAGGTAAGAAAACGTCACAGCCGAGAGCGCGATACCGAGCGCTGAACCGATGACAGCAAGCACCGCGCTTTCCGTCATGAGCTGACGGGTGAGCCGCGCATGGCCTGCGCCGAGTACCTTCCGTAGCGCGATTTCCTTCCGTCGCGCCGCGGCGCGCGCCAGGAGCAGATTGGCGAGGTTCGCGCACGCCGTCAGCAACACGAGGCCCACCGCGCCGAGGAGCATCGCCATCGTCGGCCGGGCCTCGCGCGTGAGGTGCTCGTGCAACGGCGTGACCGAGATCCGCAAGCGGTTCTTGGTAGCCGGGTATTGCTGCTCCAGTCGCCGGGCGATGGCTTGCATCTCGGCTTGCGCTTGCAGCAGTGGCGCTTCTGGTTTCAGGCGTGCAAGTACGAAGAAGTAGTAGTTGCCGGATTCCGCGAGCTCCTGAGGCGTAAAGCGGGCCGGCACCCACACGACGGCCTCTTTGTCTGGAAACTGGAAATCGGGTGGGACGATGCCGACGACCGTGTGGCTCATTCCATTGAGGGCGATCGTGCGGCCGATCAGCGTCGGGTCGGCTCCGAATCGCGAGCGCCATAGCCGCTCGCTGAGGACGACGACCGGAGCCGCGTCGGGCCGCTCATCCGCGGAGTCCAGCGTGCGACCGAGGATCGGCTGCATCCCGAGCAGCGCAAAGATGTTCGACATCGTTCTCATGCCAGACAGTTTTGCCGGCTCGCCGGTGCCTGTGAGGTTGTACGTATTCGGGATGAACGCTGCCATGTCGGCGAACGACCGGCCCTGCTCCTTCCATGCGACGTAGTCGGCAGGGGAGGGATTCGCCCGCGTCGGGCCACGGTTCGCGGAGAAATCGTCCCAGATGAGGACGAGGCGATCAGGATCAGGAAAGGGAAGCGGACGCAGGACGACTGCTCTGACGAGGCTGAAGATCGCGGTGTTCGCGCCAATGCCGAGTGCGAGCAGGATGATGGCCGCGGCAGCGAAGCCTGGGCTCCTTCGCAGGCCGCGCACGCCGTAGTGAAGATCCTGCCCCAGCGACTCGAGCCATGTTTTCATGCCGGGGTTAGACGAGACGCCGTCAGGGTCGGTTGGTGACGACGTAGAGCGCAGGCCTTCAGCGCGCGCGTCTCACGCCGGCCGCGTGACCCGATCGGGATGAATGATCGAACTGCGCGTGCAGCACTCCGCGAAGAGAAACTTCAGGAGCCGCTCGAGCGCTTCGGTGTTCGCGGTGTACCAGAGGAACGTCCCTTGACGTCTCACGTTGACCACGTGTTCGCGCTTCAGCCGGTCGAGATGATGCGAAAGGGTCGAGGGGGAGATGTCGAGCGTGGCACCGATCTCGCCGGCGATCATGCCGGACGGATGGGCGGTGAGCAGCAGTCGAACGATGCGAAGCCTGGGTTCGGTACCCATTGCCGCGAGCATGTCGGCCAGTTGAACGGTTTCGCGGTCCGCGATCGTGGCCACGACCGCACTATATCAATATTTCCACAAATATCGAAACAGTCGCTTTTGGTGTATTCTCCAGCCTGTTTTCTCGCGTGCGGTTTGATGTTCCTGACGAAGAATTCAGAGACTCTTCAGGACTATTTGTTCGACCGGTCAGCTACGATTCTTGGGTAAGAAAAAGGTTCTGTCAGGGAGGAGCCACATATGAAGCGTCTCCTGGTTGTTGGCCTGGTCGCGACAGCGAGTCTCGTTGGCGCGCAGGCATACGCCCATCACTCCTTTGCAGCCACGTATCTGGAAGATCAGACCGTGCAAATCGAAGGCGAGCTGGTGCAGTTCCTGTTCAGGAATCCACACTCCTTCGTGCACGTCATGGTGAAGGAGAAGGATGGATCGATGGTGCGCTACGCCGTCGAATGGGGTGGCGCCGGTCAGCTTGGTGGCCAGGGCGTGACCAGAGAAACGCTGAAGGCCGGCGACCACGTGATCATTTCGGGCGCACCGGGTCGCAACCCGAAGGACCACCGGATTCGCATGGTCACGCTGCATCGCCCGAAGGATGGATTCGGGTGGGGTAAGCGTCCAGGCGAGACGGTCGACTAAGTCGACCGCAAACGTAAGGCCATAATCGTAGGGGCCGCCTTCAGGCGGCCCTTTTTTTTTCAGGGCCACCTGAAGGTGGCCCCTACGTAAGGTGGCCCTACGTCAAGGCAGCCGCGCGACCGCGCCCTTGACGTGCTGCGCGCCCTCGTTTCCCTCCGTCCACGCAAGTACCAGCTCGTTGCCGCTGCGCGCCACGCGCGGGTATCCGCTCACTCCGCCCTGACCGTCTGCGATCGTGATCGACGCCGACCGCGCACCCGATGGCTCGACGCGGCGCATCCTGACCTGACTGCGCCCGTCGGCGAACTCCACCCACGTGGCCACGGCCGACCCGTCGTCCAGCATCGTGATGCCGACGTATCCACGTGACACCTGATCCTCGAGCTGAATCGGTGCGCTCCACGTGCGCCCCGCATCCGACGAGAAGGCTGCGAACGATCGCCCCTTGTTGTCCTTGGCGTTGAACCACGCGACGGCGAGCTGACGCCCGTGAGCGCTCAGTGCCGGCCCGTTCACCGGGCACGAATCGATCTCCCAGCCGTCGTCGTGGACAGCGGCCGCGTCGGTCCATTTGCTGCCTTCGAGGCGCGTGACGGCGATATTGCGAATCTCTTTCTCGCTGCGATCTCGGAATGCGGTCACGGCACCATCGTCGGTCACGACGGCGGCGGTGCTGCAGCACTCGCACACGCGCTTGTTCACCATCGTCTCGCTCGTCGGCTTCCACCCCGCGTCGAACGTTGCCGCGTAGAGCGACACCACGCCGCCTTCGGGATCGGTCGTGTTGTTCTCCTGATCGCGTGCGTCGAGCCAGACGAGGCCGACACCGCCGGCAGAGGGCTCGAACATCGAGACAAAGCCATGTTGTGTTTTGGTCTTGTCGCGATGCGGCTTGACCGCTTGCGACCACGTCTTCCCCTCGTCCTTCGAGTAGGCGAGGAGGATGTCGTACCCCTCGGCCAGCAGGTTCGTCGTGAGATACCAGTTGGAGACGAGCGTTCCGTTTTTCAGGCGCATCACGGTCGGTGTGTCGGCGGCGCTCAGGAACCAGTTGTCACCGGATGCGACGCGTTTGACCTCGGACCATCCGGTCGGCGTGCGTTCGGCGAACTTCAATGTGGCGGCCTTATCGCCCTGCTCAACCCAGCTCAGAAGCGCGCCGCGACTGGAGACAGTGATCTGCGGCTCCATGCTGAGCGTCCCGACCGGCAGCGTCAGCGGTTCGACCTTGACCGCCCACGACGGAGGAGTCGATGTGGCGGCGCTCGGCGCCGGCTGTTTGGATGAGGATGACGGCGAGCCGCAGGACGCCGCCACAATGCCGGCGATGACAACAGTGACGAGAGCGCGAAAGAAGATCATGGTTGGAGCTTAATATACTAGCCGTCATGTTTCGACAGGGGCTGGCCGCGTTGACCGTCCTGCTCGTATGCGGCATCGCGCTGCGGGCGCAGGATTCGATGCCTCGGATCTGGCAGGGCATCTATACCGCGGCGCAGGCCGACCGTGGCAAGACGACGTTCAACACTGCATGCCTTCGTTGTCATGGGGCCGACCTCTCGGGAACGACCGCGCCAGCGCTCAAGGGCGAGCGATTCCAGGCGACGTGGGGCGGCGATACGGTCGAAGGGCTGTTCGGGAAGATCCGCGACACGATGCCGCCCAACTTCGGCACTGTCGTCGACGATCAGGCCAAGCTCGATGTGGTGGCGTTCATTCTTCAGACCAACGGTTATCCCGCTGGATCGACCGAGCTCGTGATCGACAGTCCGGATCTCGCAGCATCGCAGATTCTGAAGAAGGGCGAGCAGGCGTCGGTGCAGAACTTTTCGCTGGTCCAGACCGTAGGCTGTCTGACGCGCGAGAACGACAAGTGGAGGTTGACGCGGACCGCGGAACCGATGACGGCCCGCGACGAGACGCCGTCAGCGCAGGCGCTGGCGAGCGCTGCGAACCGCCCGCTGGGGACGAAGACGTTTCTGCTCTTGAGCACGAAGCCGTTCGACCCTGAGAAGCACGCGGGACACAAGATGGAAGCGCGGGGCTTGATCTACAACGAGCCTGGCGACCTGCGGCTCACGCTCACGTCGCTGAGGATGGCCGGGACCTGCCAGTAGCGATAGTACGTAGGGGCGAGTAAGTACCTGTAGTGTCCGGCTTCAGCCGGACGCTCTGTTCCTAATTAATCGAACAGCTCCCCGGCCCACGCGGATCTCCGCAGTGTCCGCACGCACCAACCGCTGACATCGTTGACGTCGATCCGCCGTTGGCCGTGTGCGCGGCGAACACCGACAGGCGACGCTGCAGCTCTTTACTGTGGCACGAGGGGCATTCGGGAGCATCACTACCGCGGACGAGTGCTTCGAACTCGTGGTCGCATTCCTTACAGGCATATTCGTAGAGAGGCATGCCTTCGATCATACCTGATGCCAGGATTCTTTCGGGCCGGCGAGGGCGATCATCGCGGCGAGGGCGGCGTCCTTCTGATCTTTCCCCCATGGCGGCCCGACCAGTTTGCCGAGCATCTCGATACTCTTCGCGAGCGTGCTCGGCGCGGCCGTCAGCGCGCGTGCAGCGTGATCGTGAAGCTGCTTCTCGGGGATCGCCACGAGATGCTGACCGCACTCGGTCGTTGCGCGCGCGAGCGCGTCACGAAACATCACACCTTCGGCTTTGTGCATGCGGACGTGCACGGCCAGGATCTCATCGACCGTCCACTCGGGCATCGGCGGCCCCATGAGCACCCCGCAGCCCGACACGTCATGACCGCTGTGCGCGGCGCGAGCCAGCGCATCGCGTAACTCCCGCACGGCATGCCGGCGGGCTGCGTCGAGCCCGCGTTCGACCAGGCGCTTCGCATCGTGCGCGGAGAGATGCTCAGCCGCGTGATAGGGCTGCTTCGCCCACGACGCATCCTCCTCCTCGACGAGCTCGAGACGACGCCGGTCCACGACTTCGAGCGAACACGGGCTGGCGCCAAGGACGACGAGCGCGGCCCAGCCCGAATGCGCTTTCAAACCAAATGCGACATTCATGATTCAGTGCGTTACACGACCTCACGCGCACGGATGCGTCCGGCCGCCGTCTCGAATCGATCGCGCGCGGGGATCAGCCGGCCGACTCTGCCGAGACCACGTGGAGGCATGCCGCTGTAGATGGCTTCGTACTCGCCTGCGCGAATGCGATACGTCTCGTGCCAGATGCCGACGTCGCCGCGGCTGCGGCCCATGCGCTTGTTGAACGCCACCCAGGCCGGCCAATGCTGGCCGCTCGGGCTGCGCGCGTACGCGTCGAGCGCCTCGAACGAGCGCCAGTACTGGACGAGCGTCATCCCGGACGATTCGGCCCCGAGAAACCCGCTCTCCGGCTGGCGCTCCAGCTCCTTCAGCATTCTGGGCATCGCGAGGAACACAGGCAGCCACTTGTGCACCTTCCAGAGCTTGTTGATGCGCAGGCCGATGATGAACACAACGAAGTCGCCTTCGATCTGTGCGCACATCCGTTCGGCGATGACGCGGGCCATCAGCGATTCCCCCTTAACGGAATGATGCACCGACCGCGTGTAAACCGCCACTTACAGATGGGTTGCGCGGATGTGAGAATCGCTTTGACCCGCGTCAGAGCGATCGCACCGACTCGTGTCAGCAGGATCGCACCGACCCGCCGTCAGAGCGATCGCACCGACAGTCTTCAGCACCCTTCGCACCGACCCGCGTCAGAGGACCTCGCACCGACCCGTTATACTGGGAGGATGTCTTCTCTCCGTAAGGCCGCCCAAGTGGCCAACCCGCTGCGTCGTAACGTGGCGATCATTGCTCACGTCGACCATGGAAAGACCACGTTGGTGGATGCGCTGCTGCGTCAGAGCGGCGCATTTCGTGCCAATCAACAGGTGGCCGAGCGGGTGATGGACAACATCGACCTCGAGCGTGAGCGCGGCATCACCATCCTGGCCAAGAACACCGCCGTCCATTACGACGATCTCCTCATCAACATCGTCGATACGCCTGGACACGCGGATTTTGGGGGGGAAGTCGAGCGGACGCTCTCGATGGTCGACGGTGTCATGCTGCTGGTGGACGCGTCGGAAGGGCCGCTGCCCCAGACGCGTTTCGTCCTGCGCAAGGCGCTCGAGCGCGGGCTGCCGCCAATCGTCGTGCTGAACAAGATCGATCGTTCCGATGCGCGCCCGCAGGAAGTGCTGAACGAGGTGTATGACCTCTTCATCGATCTCGACGCCACCGAGGAGCAGATCGAGTTTCCCGTGTTGTACGCCAACGCCCGCGCGGGGACGGCCGGTAAGGCATTGAACGCGCCCGGCGAGAACCTGCGACCGCTGTTCGAAGCGATCGTGGACCACGTGCCGCCGCCGAGAGGCGATCGGGCTGCGCCGCTGCAGATGCTGGTCGCGAACCTCGATTCGAGCGACTACCTGGGGCGAATCGCGATCGGCCGGGTCTTCAACGGCACCGTGAAGCTGAACGACCAGGTGAGCGTGCTGAAGCTGGATGGCACCGAGCAGCAGACCAAGGTGACGAAGCTCTTCGCTTTCGACGGCCTGAAGCGCGTCGAGATCGATCAGGCCACGGCCGGCGACATCGTGTGTCTCGCCGGCATCGACGACATCACCATCGGCGAGACGATCGCCGATGCCGAGCACAAGCTTCGCATTCCGCCGATTGCCGTCGACGAGCCGACGGTGTCGATGATCTTCGGCGTCAACACCTCGCCGATGGCCGGGCGCGACGGGCAATATGTGACCTCTCGCAACCTGCGCGATCGGCTGGCGCGCGAGCTGCTCGGCAACGTCTCGGTACGCGTGGAGGACACCGAGTCGCCCGAGCAGATGAAGGTGATCGGCCGCGGCGAACTGCAGCTGTCGATTCTGATCGAGATGATGCGTCGCGAAGGCTACGAGGTGCAGGTCTCACGGCCCGACATCGTGACCAAGATGCTCAACGGCGTTCGCAGCGAACCGGTCGAGGATCTCGTGATCGATGTGCCCGAGGAATTCCAGGGCGTGGTGATTGCGCAAGTGGGGACGCGCCGCGGCGTCATGACCAAGATGGTCAATCACGGCAGCGGCCGGGTGCGTCTGGAGTTCCGCATCCCCGCGCGCGGCTTGATCGGGTTCAGGTCGCAGTTCCTCACCGACACCAAGGGGACCGGCATCATGAACCACATCTTTGCCGGGTGGGAGCCGTGGCATGGGGCCATTCCGTCTCGTGCGACCGGCGCGCTCGTGGCCGATCGCGCGGGCATCGCCACGGCGTACGCGATCTACAACCTGCAGGAACGCGGCGAGATCTTCCTCGAGCCGTCGACCAATGTCTACGAGGGCATGATCATCGGCGAGAACTCGCGGCCGAACGACATGGATGTGAACGTCACGAAGGAGAAGAAGCAGACGAACATGCGCGCATCGACCGCCGACGAAGCCATCCGTCTCATTCCGCCCCGCCTTCTCAGCCTCGAACAGGCGATCGAGTTCATCAACGACGACGAACTGGTCGAGGTCACGCCGAAGAGCATCCGGCTTCGGAAGCGGATTCTCGCGTCGAATATGCGTCCGAAAAAGAGCGAGGACTGATTCCTGCTTTAGTCTCCGCCCTGACAGATGTACTCGAAGATCTCGCCACCCGGCATCCACGACGACTTCGATGTCGCGGAGATCGTCCACTTGACGGTCCATGGCGCGGTGTAGGCGCCGGGATCGTCGATCGTTGCCTCATAGGAGAGCGTGCGCACGTCAGGACGTTGAAGGCGCTCGGTCATGTGCAGCTTCTCGGTCGTCGGATACGTCCCGACGATCCACTGCTTCTCGTTGAAGCCGACGGTGTCGACCACGAGCGTGTCGCCGTCCCAGCGGCCGACGGAGTGACCGAGATACGTCGGGCGCAGGTCGTCACCGCTCGGATGCGGGCGGCCGTCCAGGTAAATCACCCGCCAGGAATGCGGTCCCGCGATGTTCAGGATGAAGATGCGCTGCTGCTCCGGAACGTCGACGATCTCGAAGCCCGGCGCGTTGAAGAATCCTGGTCCGCCGGCGGGCTTGCAGTGCACGAGCGGGGGATACAGGTCGGTGCGCGACGCGCGGTACTCCGACAGCGCGCGGGCCCAGGGCAGAAACGGCACGTCGGCCGGACGTGGCACGCCGCCCAGGCCGGGACGAATCTCCCAATAGCCTTTCTGATCCGGCGTCGATCCGAGATTGACGCGTCCATTGGGCCATCGCGGCGTCGTGAGATTCGCCGGCGGCGCTGAAGGCGGCTGCGTTTGAGCGCTGACACTGACGGTCAAACACACGACGTAGAGCGCTGGTTTCCACCTCCGCCAAGGCTTCGGCGGACAGGTCAGCCAGCGCGCAAATCGCATCCGCATGGACTACCTCATGGTGAGCTTCTGGCCGCTCGCCAGTCGCATCTGCGTCGTCGGCATCGACCCCGCCGAATCGCTTCCGTCCTTCGACAGCGCGGCGTTCTCCACGGTGACGGTGTCGCCGATCTTCAGCGTGTCGCGTTTCCACCCGCCGCGCACGAGCGCATAGGGCGGCCCCATTTCGATGCGATAGCGCTTGACGTCGCCGTTCGCGGCCTTCGAATCGAGGTAGACGTACGCATGCGGGTTGGCCCAATCGAGCTTCGTCACGACACCGGTGATCGTGATCGGTTTGCTCGAGTCGTATTCAGCGTCGAATGAATGATGGGCGGCGAGCGGGCCGCCAAGAGCCATCGACCAGAGGATCAGCCCCGCGATGTGACGGGTGGGACGTGTGAGTGCCATCGTTCTGCCCCTTATCGTATGAACGTAGATTCCGCGTTCTCCTCGCAGAAGTATTCTTCGATCTCCTCGCCGGGCACCCACTGCACCGTCCATCCGCCGGTCCAGGGACGGGTGTAGGTGCGTGGGTCGTCGACCGTCACCTCATACCGCAGTATGTCGAGATTGGGCCTCGAGAACCGTTCGACGAGATGCAGTGCCTCGGTGTGGGGAAGCCCGCCGTTGGTGAACCAGAACCGTTCGTTGTAACCGATCGAATCGACGACGAGCACGTCCTTGTCCCAGCGCCCGACCGAATTGCCGAAGAATGAGAGGACGACTTCAGCCGCCTGACCTTGGGGACGTCCATCGGTATAGATCACCCGCCAGTTGCGATTGCCTCCGCCCATCAGCACCAGGATGCGACCCAGCTCGCGCTGCTCGATGAACTGAAATCCGTTCGGCCTCATGAATTGTCTGGGGCCGCCCGGCGGCATGCAGCGGGCGATCGGATCATCCTTCAATCGCGTGCGCTGGCGATGGAGGTACACGGCCTTCGCCCACGGTTGGAATGGTGCCACGCGGTCGACCTCACTCAAGTCCATGAGGAGGCCCTCGTCATTCATCCGCACCGACGCGGCTTTCGATTCGACGAGCCCCTTCACGCTTGCAGCGCCCCAGTAGCCTTTCTGTCCCGCGGGCGGGCCGAGACGAATCTGTCCATCGGGCCACCGTGGCGGGGGTAGCTTCAGCGATGCTCTCGGCCGTGCGGCGGGCAGCTCGAACAATCTCTTTCCCGTCGCTTTGTGGACGACGGATCGCGCGAGGACCTGACGAGTGACATCGCGTGCCGGCGTCGCGTCGACGATGACGATATCGCCGATGCGGAGCGTGCTCCGCTTCCAGCGGTTTCGTTCGAGCTCGATGGGATTGCCGAATTCCACCGCCCAGTTCGCGACGACGTCGCCGTCGCGAACATCGACGAAGAAGAACGCGCGCGGATTGACCCAATCGACGCGCGTCACGACGCCCTCGAGTCGAATCTGTCGCTCGGAGTCGTATACCGCCGACGCCGCGCGCTGCGCGGCCAACGCCGTCCACCCCAAGAGGATCGTTGCGGTCAAGCCGAGTAGCGCGTTGCGTCTCACAGCGCTCAGTCCCGCGTCAGCTTGAAGTCGGCTTTGGTGGTGCCTTGCCGCCAGGTGCCGCTGATCGTGCGGTGCGCCGAGGCGATGTCCTCGACGCGGCCCTCGGCAGCAATGTGAACGGGCATGCCAGCGGAATCCTTGCCGTCCGCTTCGAAGCGGATCGTCCAGGTCGTGACGTCGAGCGTGATGCTCTGAACAGCAACGGCATCGGGACCCGGATTGATCGTGCCTGTCACGGTCTTGCCGTCCCATGCCATCACCATGGTGACGTGCGTTCGTTTCGAAGGCCCTGAACCCCAGTCGCCAGACCAGGTGCCCGTGAGCGGATGCCCTTCCTGCGCGAGGGTTGTAGCGGACGCGAGGCCTGACAGTGAGCAGATCAGAAGAACGACTGAACGTCTCATCGAGGGGCGTCTCCTGTTCACGCGTTCGTCCGGCGGAAATATAGCCGAATCAGGACCCTCGCTAAATGACGGATTTGGCATCGCGTGTGTAATTTCTGGGATGCGAGGCCAGCCGTTGTCGGTGCTGTAATCCAGCAACGGTGTGCAAATCGGAGCGGATCCAGCGAACGCGAAAGTGGGACACCGCGGGCATGTTCCTTGCGACTCTCACCATCCCCAGGCTCGCCCAACAACTTACTCGCGGTAAAGGAAAAAGAGGGTTCTCACGATGCTGCTCGGCGCGCTGTCGCTGTTCTCACACGACCTGGCGATCGACCTTGGAACGGCCAATACCTGTGTGTTCGCGCGCGGGGCGGGTATCGTCCTGAATGAGCCATCGATCGTCGCGGTCAACAACGTCAACGACCAGATCGAAGCCGTTGGCAACGACGCGAAAGAGATGTTGGGACGCACCCCTGGAAGCATCACGGCCATTCGTCCGATGCGAGACGGCGTGATCGCCGATTTCGAGGCGGCCGAGAAGATGCTCGATTACTTCATCAAGAAGGCGCACCGGCGCAAGACGTTCGTGCGGCCGCGCGTGGTGATCGGCGTGCCCTCCGAGATCACGCAGGTCGAGCGCCGGGCGGTGAAAGACAGCGCGTACCGCGCCAAGGCCAGCGAAGTGCACTTGATCGAAGAAGCGATGGCGGCGGCGATCGGCGCGGGTCTGCCGATCACCGAAGCGGCCGGCAACATGATCGTCGACATCGGCGGCGGGACGACCGACATCGCGGTCATCTCGCTGGCGGGCATCGTCTACAGCAAATCGGTGCGGGTGGCCGGCAACGCCATGGACGATGCGATCGCGCAGTACGTGAAGCGTGAGCACGACCTCCTCATCGGCGAACGGACGGCGGAGCGCATCAAGATCGAGCTCGGCTCGGCGGCGCCGCTCGTCAAGCGCAAGGAGATGGAAGTCAAGGGCCGTCACGTGCTCGAGGGCAAGCCGTGCACGGTCGTCCTCGACGACAAGCAGGTTCGCGAGGCGCTGGCCGAACCGGTGCGCATGATGGTCCAGGCCGTGCGCGACGCGCTCGAGCGCATTCCGCCAGAGCTCTCAGCCGACGTCTGCGATCGCGGGATCGTGCTCAGCGGCGGTGGCGCGCTGCTGCAGAATCTCGACGAGCGTCTGCGGTTCGAGACCGGCCTGCCCGTGCAGGTCGCCGAGGATCCGCTCTCGGCGGTGGTGCTCGGCGCCGGCAAGATGCTCTCGGATTTCCACCTGCTGCGGAAGATCTCGATCGACTGAACGGCGGAGCGGTGCTACTGCGCTCTACAAATCACACCCACTCAGGCGGCGGCTGAATCGTCGACTCGGGCGTCTTGCCCGGATCCGGTCGACCGCTTCCCGTCAGTCGGCTGATCGCGCGCACGGTCATGTCGTGGTCGAGCGCGATCTGGCACGCCAGCCGGACACCGGTCAACCCTTTCTCTTCGAGTCGCGTCTTCTCGGCCATCGTCATCCGCGACGGCTCCCCGAGCAGGAACTCGACACGGCAGGTGGTGCAGCGCGCATTGCCTCCGCACGCGTGCAGGATGTCGACGCCAGCATCCTGTTCGATCGCGAGCACGAGACGCTTGCCCGACTCGACATCAACGGCGGAGAACCCCTCGACTGACAGCTTCGGCATGCTCGCTATGTTAACGTAGGTCGAGATCATGGCCGACGTCCCCGATATCCCCCGTCCGTCGCAGTTGTGGAAGTCGCTTTCAACCGAGCGCAAACTGCAGGCGGCCGATGCCTTCTGGCAGGACGACAACGCCGCTGCGGAGCAGGCTGAAGCGATTGCCGCGATCGCGCAGCGCATCAAGTTCCGTCTCAAGAGCGTGCAGGCGCTCCCGCGAGACAAGAAATCGCGCTATCTCACGTCGCTCGCCGGTGTGTCGGAGATCGTTGCGGCACGTCTCCTGGTGGCCTTTCATCTACACCATCAACGTCCGATGATGGCGAGCTTCCTCGACGCGCTCGGCATTGCTCACGAGGACGGGCTCATCGCGGAGGGTGATCTCGAGGCGCCGTCGCCCGAACGGCTCGCCGAGGCGGCCCGGACGCTGGGCAGCTCGTATGCCCCTGAAGACGTGTCGCTCTATCTCGCGACGTTGATCTGGCAGGACCCCGAGACGTGGGGGCCCCTCGCCAACGCGCCAGAGCTCGGCACACTCGTTCCACGCGCGTAGGAACGCTCACTGTATGTCCGGGTGGCTGGCAGGCGCATTCGGCTGGACGACCAGCGCGGAGGGGTGGATCGCGCTCGCCACGCTCACCATCCTCGAAATCGTGCTGGGCATCGACAACATCGTCTTCATTTCGATCCTCTCGGGGAAGCTGCCGCACGCGGATCGACCGCGCGCCCGGAAAATCGGGTTGTCGCTGGCGATGTTCATCCGGATCGGGCTGCTCTGGTCGATCACGTGGGTCATCCGCTTGACGGCACCGCTGTTCAGCGTCTGGGGACACGAGATCTCGGGGCGCGATCTCATCATGCTCGTCGGCGGGCTCTTCCTCATCGCCAAGAGCACGCATGAAATTCACGAGAAGCTCGAAGGGGACGAGGGCGAGACGAGCGCGCGCGTGGCAGCGTCGTTCGCGGGCGTGATCGTGCAGATATTGCTGCTCGACATCATCTTCTCACTCGACTCGGTGATCACGGCGGTCGGCATGGCCGAGGACCTCGCGGTGATGGTGCTTGCGGTCGTCCTCGCCGTCGGCGTCATGCTGGTGTCGGCGGGCACGATCAGCGAGTTCGTCGAACGACATCCGACGGTCAAGATGCTCGCGCTCAGCTTCCTGCTGCTCATCGGCGTGTCGCTCATCGCGGAAGGGTTCGAGCAGCACATCCCGAAGGGCTATATCTACTTTGCGATGGGCTTCTCGATTTTCGTCGAGATGATCAACCTGCGGGTGCGGGCGAAATCGAAGCCCATTCATTTGCGTCAGCCGTACGCAGACTGACGCCTCTGTCTTTTGTCGGTGCGATCGCTCTTACGTGTGTCGGTGCGATCGACTGGCGATAGTCGGTGCGACCCCGCTTACGATAGTCGGTGCGATGGGGCTGACGCAGGTCGGTGCGTCGCCGCGTCGCAGATGGAACGGAGTTTCGAGGACGGTTTCCGCGACGACGAGCGGTTCTGGCTGGCGCGGTGGGTCTGCTCTCCTCGAGCAGCATCGCGGTATGGTGATGGGCCTCGCCACCGATCCGTCAGAGGTTGGCAATCCAACTGACGACATGGTCTGTCACTTCGGTGATCATGTCGTCGCGATTCTGTCCACGCACGGTCAATGAGTGATCGCCTTTTGCGACCACGTGAAGCGTGACCGGAGCCTTCATCGTCTTCAGCACCGGCCGGAGCTCCGCGGGCGTTCCGAAGGTGTCGCGCTCGCCTTGGACGATCAGCGTTGGTACCGTGATCGATGGCAGATGCGCCACGCGAGGTTGATCCGGCTTTCCGGGCGGATGAAGTGGATAGCCAAAGACGACCAGCCCCTCGAGGCCGTCCAGCTGCTGTGCCCCGAGGTGTGTCGCCATCCGACCACCCATTGATTTACCACCGATGAAGAGGGGCAGGCCTGGAACCCATTTGCCCGCGGCGGCAATCGCCTCGCCAAACGCCGCCTCGAGCACCGGCGCACGATCAGGAACCTTGCGATGTTCTCTCATGTACGGGAAGTCGAACGTCACCGTCGACACGCCTTTCGTGCTGAGCGCACGAGCCATGCTCACCATGAACGGATGTTGTTGTCCCGCCCCCGCGCCGTGCCCGAGCACGAGCAATGCCGTGGCTTTGGCACCAGCCTCATACCCGATCGCACCGACCTGGCTCAGCCCCATCGCACCGACTATCGTAAGCGGGATCGCACCGACCCGCGTCAGAGAGATTGCACCGACATGCGTAAGCGAGGTCGCACCGACTGTCGTGAGCAGGATCGCACCGACAATCGTCAGGTGGATCGCACCGACAATCGAAGAAGGACCGCACCGACTACCATCAGCGATCAAGCAACCGACCGACTTATTTCTCCACCTCTCTGAGGAACGTGCGGATACGAGCCGCGTTTCGTCCGGCGTCGCCGGTTCCGCTGCGTGAGACCGATCGAACATCGATTCGTGTGCCGGTCCCCCATGGGGTGAGACGCACCACGATGTCGTCGACGAACCCGAACCATCGCGTGGTATCGGTCGCTTCGATGCGGCCGGAGGACTTGTCGGCCGTCACGATGTCCCATCCCTGCGCCTGCGCGACCGCCAGGGCGCGATCGAAGGCCTGGCCGGGTCGTTCTTGCATGGTGATTGGCGCGAGGTCCGGATAGCCGTGTCGCTGAAGGTCGGCGAGCTGCGGCGGGCGATCGAGACGGTTTGGCGCGTCGGCGCGACTCTCGAGAACAGCGGTGAATGTCGGTGGGTTCTCGAGGTCGGTGGTGATGTCGTGGATGGGCGGTGAGTTCGCGGCACGGTATTGCCAGATGAATCCGATTGCGCACGTGACGATCGCGGTCGTGAGCGCAAGCGCGGCGACGGTCAGCCGTCCCCACTGCCGCATGCGATAAGCAAGGACTCCAGTGACGATCGAAGCGGCGGCGGCGGCCACCCCGACGTACGCGGCCCATCGCATGAGGGCATAGGCAGAAGGCAGCGACATGCCGAGGCGATGCGCGGGGCCGGCGATCGCCAGAATCGCCAGACCGAGCGCAGCCACTGCGAGCGCGAGCAGCGGGAACAACATGACGCCGCGTGATTGTACCTGCGGCTGCGAGCGGCTCACCGTACACTACTGGTATGTCCTCGCGAATCACGGCCCGGCCGCTTCGGTCGCGCCAGACGGTGCAGGCGTGCACTCTGCTACCGCCCACGAGAACCGGATGACGGCACTCCACGGACTGGGCTGGAACGACGATACGGCGCAGTCGTACGCACCATGGGTCGACAAGCCCGACCATAGTCCGGGTCGCGTGCTCATCGAGTTCAACTACATCTACCGGGTCTTCGTGGACGGCGCTGAGATCGATGCCGTCCTGGCGGGTCGGGTGAAGCATCGGGCGTCGAGCCGGGGTGAGTTGCCCGCGGTAGGCGACTGGGTGGTCGTCCGAAAAGCGCCCGACGACGAGCGGGGTTCGATTGTGGCTGTGCTGCCGCGGCGCAGCCGCTTCTCGAGACGGACGGCGGGGCAGGTCACTGACGAGCAGGTCGTCGCGGCGAACGTCGACGTGGTGTTCGTGGTCATGTCACTCGATGCCGACTTCAGCGTGCGGCGCATGGAGCGCTACCTGCTCATGGCCCGCGAGAGCGGCGCCGATCCCGTGGTGCTGCTGACCAAGCCCGATCTCTGTGACGACCTGCCCGCGCATATCGCGGAGGTCAGTGCCTCTGCCGGCGATGTCCCGGTGCACGTGCTCAATCCGAAATTGAACATAGGGCTCGATCAGGTCTCGCGGTATCTTCCTCCGGGACGCACCGGCGCACTGTTGGGATCATCGGGCGTTGGCAAGAGCACGATCATCAACGATCTTGCCGGCAGTGCCGTGCAGCGAACGCAGGACGTGCGCGAATCGGACTCAAAGGGCCGGCACACGACCAGGAACCGCGAGCTCGTTCGGCTGCCGGGCGGCGGCCTGCTCATCGACACGCCGGGGATGCGTGAACTGCAGCTCTGGGATGCGGACGAGGCGGTCGGCGAAACGTTCGAGGAGATCGAAGCGCTTGCGGCCTCGTGTCACTTTACCGATTGCCGCCACCGCGACGAGCCGCGCTGTGCGGTGAAGGCTGCGGTGGACGAAGGACAGCTGCCCGCCGCACGCCTGGCAAGCTACCTGAAACTGCAGGACGAACTGTCCCATCTCGCGCGTCAACAGGATGAACGCGCGCAGATCGAACACAGACGGCGCGGTCGCATTGGCGCGAAGGCCCTGCGATCGCATCTGAAAACGAAACGGGGATCTTAAGGAGCCGTTGTCGGCAGCTGTGATGGCGCGGCCGGATGTGATGCCGGCCTCGACAGCAGAGGCAGGTCGGGGAGTGCAAACGGCCCGTACATCGCAAGCGCCCCGAGCATCAGCAGCACCGCGGCTCCCGCGGCCAGCCACCGTGGAGACGGCATCCGCGATCGTGACGTCTCCGGGCCGTAGCCGAGTGCGTGCGCAGCCTCGGAGATGATGTCGGCGGTGATGACGCGAAGGCCGAATCGCGCGCCGAACATCAACGCGCGATCGCACAGCAGATTGATGACGCGCGGCACGCCTGCGCTGGCCGAATGCAGCAGATCGAGCGCCGACGGATCGAATGTGACCGACGAGGACCCGTGCGAGATCGAGAGTCGATGCGTGATGTAGCCCTCGACGTCCTCACGCGAGAGCGGCGAGAGCTCCACGCGCAACGAGACGCGCTCCGCCAGGAGGTCGTTCTGAGGGGCGTCGAGCGCGGTCAGCAGATTCAACTGTCCGACCAGCACAATCTGCAGCAGCTTCGTGTGGTTGGTTTCGAGGTTCGACAGCTCGCGCAGCTCGTCGAGGACCTGGGGAGACAGGTGCTGCGCTTCGTCGATGATCAGCACACCCTTGCCGCCGATCGGTGTCAGCGACGCCAGAAACTCGTGGAGCGTCGTGACGAGCTCGTGCGTGCTCGCCGCGGCCAGGCGCCCGCTCCGCGCGGCATCACGCGACACGACGCCGAAATCGACCAGCGCTTCGCGCAACAGTTCGTCGACCGAGAGAAACGGGTTGAGCACGAGCGAGGTGAACGACGTCATGTCCAGCCGTTCGAGCACCGTGCGACAGAGCGTCGTCTTGCCGGTGCCGATGTCACCGGTGAGCACGGCGAGGCCCTCTTTTTTCCCGATTGCCTGGAGCAATCGCCGCAGGGCCTCGTCGTGAGAGGCACTGAGATACAGGAAGCGAGGGTCGGGTGCCAGCGTGAAGGGCGATTGGACGAAGCCGTAGAACTCTTCGTACTGAATGCCGTCGCGCGGGTCCGTTGAAACGATTGAGTTCAATGTGTTTCTCGAATATAGCAGATAATCAGCCTCAGCCATGGTGGCGTTGCTTCTCACGGTGATGGCGGTTGCGATTCCCCAAGCGCCGCGCCAGACGCGGCCCGTGCCGCGCGATCCGTTCTTCGTCTCGACGCTGCCGCCATCGGAGATTCACAACAAACAGGCCGTGCTCCAGACGACCTCCGGCACCATCGTGCTCGACCTGCTCGCCGATGCGGCGCCCAATCACGTGGCGCACTTCATCACGCGGGCACGTGAGGGTGCCTACAACCGCACGATTTTTCACCGCGTGATCGCGATGGGCATCATTCAGGGCGGTGATCCGCTCTCGAAGGATCCGGCGCAGTCCGCAAAATACGGGACCGGCGGCCTTGGCCTCCTCCGCTTCGAGGCCAACGCGGAAAAACACACGCGGGGGGCCGTGTCGGCGGTGCAGGTGCCGGGCAATCGCGACAGCGCCGGCTCGCAGTTCTTCATCGTGATCACGGATCAACCCACGCTCGACGGGCAATACACGGTGTTTGCGCGTGTGGTCGAGGGGATCACCGTCGCGCAGAAGATCTCGACCGAGGCCGCCACCAACAACGTGCCTGCGGCGCGGATCGAAATCACATCGGTCACCATTCGTGAAAAGCCGGCGCCGGTGCCCGAGCCGTTCGCGTCCTCGACGGCAGAAGAATTGGCGAGTTATCGAGCGGTGATCGTCTCGTCGATGGGGAGCATCACACTCGAATTCCTTCCCGATCGCGCGCCCAACCACGTGCGTCAGTTCCTGCGGCTCGCCTCGTCGGGCGTCTACGATGGCACCGCCTTCCATCGCATTGTTCCCGGCTTCGTCATCCAGGGTGGGCACATGCCAACGAGGCGGGAGCCGCTCGACGAGCGGCAAGCGAGCGTCGTGCGGATGCTGCAGCCCGAGTTCAATGCCACACCGCATGTGCGAGGCATCGTCTCGATGGCTCGCCTCGACGATCCCGCCAGCGCCTCGAGCTCGTTCTTCATCGTGCTCGCGCCTGCGCCGGCGCTCGATGGCAAGTACACTGTCTTCGCACGCGTTGTCGACGGGCTCGACGTCGTGCAGCAGATCGAAGCGGCGCCGCTGAATGGAGAAACACCGGTGACGCGGATCGAAGTCAGTCGCGTCACCGTAGAGAAGAAGCCGTAATTCGCGACTGCAATCCGAGAGCCGCAGACCAGAGCCAAGAACCGACTATGTTGAATGGTTCCCGCGACGCCGTTCTTCACCGCATCCAGCCGATCAGCGTCCACGGTCAGCTGTCGTACGACGTCCACTTCACGTTCGCCGACGACCCCGAAGGATCGCCACGCGTCGCGCGCGTCGGTGGCGAAGCGATCGACATGAGCGTGCAGCCCGGCGATCGCGTCCGACTCGACTTCCTCGTCGGTGTCGTGACTGCCGTGCGCCGTCTATGACGCCGGGCCTGGAAGGCCCGGCCTACACCGCGAGTTAGCGGGTAGTGACGGTGTAGGCCGGGTCTTGTTCTTCAGACCCGGCGTTACGTGAAGGGAAGCCTGGGTTGTTCGTCGATGACGATCATTGGCGTCTCGCACAGATTGTGCACGCTGACGCCGAGGAGCCGGATTGGCCGGCGGCCCGCTTCGGTTCGCTCGATGAGCGTGAGGGCGCGGCGGACGATGTTGTCTTCGTCGCGGGTGGCAGGCTCAGTGTGACTGCGCGTGATCGTGGTGAAGTCGTTGTATCGGACTTTGATGGTCACCGTGCGAGCGTAGAGATCGCGTTTGAGCAGCCAGCCTGCGGCGCGTTTTGCCATGTCGGTGATCTCTTCGGTGACCTCGCTCAGCTCCGTCAAGTCTTGCGCGAACGTGTTCTCGCTGCCTGACGATTTGATCTCATAGTCGGAGACCACCGGCCGGTCGTCTTCACCGCGCGCGAGTTTCTGCAGCCACTCCGAGAGCGAGCCGACCGCATCGCGCAGCACCGCAGGATCCGCGATGCGCACATCGACGAGCTTCTCGATGCCGCGTGCACGCAGCTTGCGCGCGGTGACCGGACCGACGCCCCAGAGCGCGTCGACCGGAAGCCCCTGCAGAAACTGTTCGACCCGCCCCGGCGCGATGACTGTCAGCCCGTCGGGCTTCTGCCATCCCGAGGCGATCTTCGCGAGGAACTTGTTGGGCGCGACACCTGCGGACGCGGTCAGTCCGGTCGTGGACCGGATTTCTTCTTTGATGCGCCGCGCGACGTGCATCCCGAGCTCCTCGCCCCAGGCGTTCTCAGTCACATCGAGATACGCCTCGTCGAGCGACATCGGTTCGACAAGCGGTGTGACCGACCGGAAGATCGAGAAGACCTGCTGCGAGACGCTTCGATACTTCGTGAAGTCGGGATGGACGATGACCAGTGACGGGCAGAGACGGACGGCCCTCGACATCGGAATCGCGGACCGCACGCCAAACGTCCGCGCTTCATAGCTGGCAGCGGCGACGACGCCTCGCTTATCGGGATCGCCGCCGACGGCGACCGGTTTGCCTTTCAGCTCCGGATGATCGCGCTGTTCGACGGACGCGTAGAAAGCGTCCATGTCGATGTGGAGGATCCGTCGGTAGGTCATTGAACGGCCTCGGCCACGACGCTAGACTGCACGTCGATTCCTCGTGCGTTCGAAAAGGGGTCGACGCGCCGTTAGGTCTCCAGGGAGGCTCTCCCCATGAGCGGGAATCCGTACGCACCGCCTACCACTGTCGTTGCCGATGTTTCACCAGTCCCTGGGACTCCGGTCGAAACTCCGTTCTTCGCGGTCTCGCCTCTGAAGCTCGCGATCATGTCGATATGTACGTTCAACTTCTACCAGATCTTCTGGTTCTATCGTAACTGGCGGCTCATCGAGGATCGTGAACCGGAGGGACGGTCCCCGCTCGGCCGCGCTGTGTTTGCCGTCTTTTACTGCTATCAGTGTTTTATCTACATTCGCAATTACGGATACAAGTCGTCGTCGCTCTCGCTCGTTGACAGAGAGGGAGAGCTGGAAGGGTCATCATCGATCGACCCTGACCAGCGGCTCGCGGCGGCACCGCTCGCGATCGGCTGGATCGCCGTCACGCTGTTCTCGCGATTGCTCTCCTTGCGCCCGATCCCAGGTCTATCCGGCCAACTCTCGTGGTTCTGGATCTGTACCGTGCTGTTTCTGCTACCGGTTCAGACGTACGCGAATCGAGTGAATGCGGCGGCGAGCCCTTCACACAACCGCAACGCCCGCTTGACGATATGGAATTGGCTCGTGGTCGGCCCAATAGCCATCCGCATCCTCTTCGCGCTCGCAGGCACGTTCTTCCCGTCGAGCGAACCATGAGGGCTTGCCTCCAGCACACGATGAAACGTGTGACGACTGCTCTGGTCGTCGTCTTCTGCGGAGACAAGGAATTCTTTGGCTTCATTGCAGGCCAGCTGGCAAAAGAAGGGTTCGTGGCCGCGTCGATTGAATACCGCACCGTCCAGGAGGCGAAATTTCCGGCCGCTGGCGGGAGCGCATCTCGTCGTGTTGCTCGCGACCAGCACCGGGGTGAAGGTCGACGCCCCAAATACGCACGGCTTCTGGCTTCAGACGCCCTATTTCCCGGACACCATCACACGCACGTCGAATTTCTTCCACAGCCACTTGCGACCAAAGTCCTGAAATCAGGGACGTTGTCCGTCGCTCCTTGCGCAGGTCGAATGCCAAAGGCCTATGCGTGTTCGACTATTCCGGCAAAGACGTCGGTTTCCAGGGCTTCGACCTGGATGTCGACCGACGCGGTCAGATGATAGAGCTCGCGCGGCTCGTATTTGCGCATCGTGCTCTCGAAGACCTGTCGCAGGGGCGACTGGCTGACATGCGCCCGGAACGCCGCAATCTTCGTATCCATATAGGGCGCGATGTCGAGGACGGTGGTGGCAGGGGCCAGCGCGATCGGCGGACGTCCGGGAAGTGTGAAATCTGCGGTGACGTAGTACAGCTTGTGCGTCCGATGTGGTGTAATACGATCACCCAGCTGATCTGAGAAGCGTTGGCTCTGTCCTGCCCAGTGGAAGGCGAGCGTGGCGAACACGGAAGCCATGGCATGGTCTGCGTGTCCGGTCACGAATCCGTCGCTTCCAAAGGTCAGGATCACGTGCGGGCGGAACACGCGTATGTGTCGAGTGAGGTCGCCCACGACACGCTGTACATCCTGACGATCGAGTTGACCGTCGGGGTAGTCAAGAACGATTCCGCGCGAAACTCCCAAGATTTCGCAGGAATCGGCGAACTCCGTTCTCCTCAAGGCGCCGAGCGCCTCATCACTCTGCGCATCCCCGCGGTGGGTGGCGGCCGTTCCTGCAGTCAGCGAAAGAACGCAGGTCTCCGCCGATCGTGCGTGATACAGGCAGAGCGCGCCGCCGAAGTTGGCGGCTTCGTCGTCGGGATGGGCCGTGATTACCATCAAGCGGAGCATAGCGGCGGGGCCTCCTCTCGATCTCACTGCGCATCTTCGTCCAGGATCCGGCCCGACGCAACGGAAAGTGCGTCGCCGTCGTCGGGCCAGTGTCGACGCGCGATTTCGTGGAGGTCACGATGCAGAGCACTTACGCGGACATCGACCAGGTGAAGGAGCGGATGCGCGCCACGTGGATGGCGGGCGACTTCGGCCAGGTCGCTGTGTACGCGGTTCGAGCGGCCGAAGAGTTCATCGGTCGTCTTCCCATTCGTCCCGGCGCGCAGGTGCTCGACGTCGCCTGCGGGACTGGCAATCTCGCGCTGCCCGCCGCGCGTGCGGGCGCGCTCGTGACCGCGGTCGATATCGTGCCCGCGCTCCTGGATCAGGGGCGGCGGCGAGCTGCATCAGAGAACCTGAGCATCGTCTTCGACGAAGGTGATGTGGAGGACCTGCCGTATGCGAGCGGCCGCTTCGATGTCGTGATGACGATGTTCGGCGCGATGTTCGCGCCGCGCCCGGAACGCGCCGCCGCCGAACTGGCGCGTGTCTGCCGTCCGGGCGGCATGATCGCCATGGGCAACTGGGCGCGCCATGGCTTCATCGGCAAGATGCTCGCGGCGACCGCTCCATTTGTCCCGCCGCCGCCAGGAATTCCTTCTCCGCTCCTCTGGGGCGACGACGACATCGTCAGGGAACGGCTCGCGTCGATTGCGTCCGAGGTTAGAACCGTTCGCGACGTTGTCACTCTTGAATATCCGTTCCCTCCGAAAGACGTCGTTCTTTTCTATCGTCAGTACTACGGCCCCACCCGTATGGCGTTCTCAAAGCTGGACGAACACGATCAGGCGCGCTTGAGCGCAGCCCTCGAACAGCTTTGGCACGAACACAACGAGGCTGCGGGCGACGGGACACTGGTCCGGGCCGAGTACCTGGAAGTCATGGCTCTGCGCACGTGAGTCGTTTCGTTCCGTCGCGATAGAGATCCGCGCTGAGAAATCGGCGGTGCCCTGGATCTCCGGTCATCGGAGTGTCCAGTCAATCGAGCTCTGTCTTGCGTAGCTCTTCTGGGGGTTCGGAATGTCGTCAGTCGCTATCATTGGAGGAGGAATCGCTGGCCTCTCTGCGTGTATCAGCCTGCATCGATTCGGCGTCGAACCCCGTGTCTATGAGCGCTCGTCGGAGTGGGCGCGGAGAGGCCATGGTTTCATCCTGCTCGGCAACGGTCTGGACGCCCTCGATCATCTCGGACTTCGCCAGGCCGTGTGCACGCGAGGGCACGCTGTCGACTGCTTTGTCATGCGTTCGAGTCAGGGACGGGTGCTGACGAAGCTGCCGCTGACCGATGCCGTCGGCATCCAGCGGCGGTACTTCGTCGAGGCGCTGCGCGGCGCCGTTCCAGATTCCGCGATCACGATGGGCATGCGGTTCAACGGGTTCGACTGGAGCCCCGAAGGTCGCGTGGCGTGTGCGCGCTTCGAGCGACATGAGAGCGTCGACGCCGGCGATCGTTCAGAGTCGTCCGTTGTGGTGGAAGCCGACCTGTTCATCGGAGCCGACGGAGTTCGCTCACGGACACGCGCAGAGCTCTTCCCCGATCACACGGTATCGAAGGTCCGCGTCAAGGAGCTGGTGTGCTCGGTGCATGCGCCCGATCTGGCAGCGCAGATGGGCAACATGTTCCTCAAGACCCAGGACGAGCACACCGGCCTGGCGCTCGGTATCGTGCCTTGCGGTGGTGGTGATCTCGTCTGGTATCTCCAATACGATTCCGAGCGGCTCGACATGGACGAATGCACGAGCGGCGCGGGGACCAGTGCTCGCCACCCTTCGACTGAGTGCAAGCAGGCATTCGCGCGCGCGCTCGTGAGCGGATGGCCGGCTCCGATTCCCGAGCTCCTGGAGCGCACCAACTTCGAGGAAGCCCACGTCTGGAGCACGACCGACATGGAGTTGCTTCCCAGCTTCCATCGCAAGAACGTCGTCCTCATTGGCGACGCCGCGCACGTCTTTCTCACGTTCACGAGCCAGGGAGTGAACTCGGCACTTCAGGACGTCGTGACGCTGGCGCGGTGTCTCGCGACACCGCGCGCGTGCCGCGTCTTCGCGGTTGCTCGCGGCGACGACGACGGCGGTCGATCGGATTCGCCGATCGCCGATGATGCTGTACTCGAGCAGTTCAGCACCGAACGACGCTCGGAGGTTGGCGGATTCGTCAACGCCGGGCGCGCGCTCGCGGAACGCTTTCTCTATCCGTCCCGTTTTACCGGCGACATCGCCGTACCGCTCGTCAAGTGAGCGGCACTCGAGAGAAGGAGTCAGTCGTGATCAGCATGCTCAAGTCCACCGGGTTGTTCGCCGACGATCAGGTGAATCTCGATCTCCTGCGGCGGCGCGCGTACAACGTGCGCTGGGCGATGCAACCCGATGGTGTCATTCCGCTCACGGCAGCCGATCCAGACTTTCCGGTGGCGCCAGAGATTCGCGCGGCGCTCGCCGAGTACTCGAGCTCCGGCGTCCTCTCGTATGGACCGCCGGAAGGTCTTCCAGAATTCCGGGCGGCGGCAGCCAGTGTGATGCGCGATCGGAAAGGCGTTGCCGGCTGCGGACCGGAACACATCTTTCCCACGGACAGCGCGGCGTCGGCGATGTATCTCGTCGCACGCTTCGCGCTCAACGCCGGCGACGAGGCGATCATCTTCGACCCGGTCGACTTTCTCTTTCCTGAATCGGTACGCGCGGCCGGTGCGACGCCAGTGCGCCTGAGGCTGGATGCTGCGGCAGACGGGTTCGACCCGGGCGCACTCGAACGCCTGATCACGCCCCGGACGCGATTGATCGGCGTGTGCAACCCGCACAATCCGCTCGGCTGGGTCTTCAGCCGCCAGACACTGGAGGCGATCGGCCAGATCGCCGTGAGACACGGTTTGTGGATCGTCAGCGATGAGATCTGGTCGGACATCGTCTACGCACCGCATCGGCACGTGTGCATGGCGGGTCTGGATCCCGAGATCGCCAGCCGGGTGATTTCGGTCTACGGGTTTTCGAAGACGTTTGGTCTCGCCGGCCTGCGGGTCGGCTTCATTCACGCGCCATCGCCGGAGATTCTCGACCGGCTCATCACGATGTCAGGTGCACGGACGACCGCGTTCGGCGTGTCGACGCTCTCGCAGATCGCGGCGACGACCGCTTACGAGAAATGCTGGTACTGGGCCGACGCGTTCGTCGCACATCTTCACGAGATGAGAGACTACGCGCTCTCACGACTCGCGCGCATGCCCGGAGTGCGCTGCACCGTTCCCGCGGGCACGTACGTACTCTTTCCCGAGATCCGCGGGACCGGGCGCACGTCCGAGGAGCTGGCGACACTCTGGTTCGAGAAGGCGCGGGTCGCAGTGGCTCCCGGCATCGATCAACTGTTCGGCCCTGGCGCCGACGGGCATCTCCGCATCTGTTTCTCGACGTCGCATGCGATTCTCAGCGAGGCGTTCGATCGAATCGACGGCGTGATGTGAGGTTGGACCAAGCTAAGCGATCGCCCAGTGCTCGGCACACACCGCTGAAAATGTCTCCTGCGGTCTGTGATCGAAGAACGTCGCTGGATAGCAGCAGACCGTGAGGATGGGGAGCGCGCGTGTCAGCTCGTTCCAGACGCGCTCGACTTCCATCGCCGCCTCCGGGTTTCCGCTCGAGAACAGTGGAACCGAGATTTCGCCAACGAGGATCATCCGAGCCGTCGACCCCTCCGCGGTGGCGAGACGCCTGCGATCCAGATTCGCGACCACCTCGGCAAGGCAATCGACATCGAGACACTCGCCGCGCATGATCGTCGACAGCACGTCAGCCGAATCGATCGCGCGAAAGCGACCGTGTATCCCTGACGCCGCGACGTTCCATCCGCGCGCCTGCAAGTGTGTGGCGACACCTTCGCGAACAGATTGTCTGATGGCGACCGACACTGAATCGCCGCGGCTGAGCGCCACGTGCAGAAGGGTCCCGACCTCGTGAACCAACGTGGGATCGTCGGGAAAGAATCGGACCGCGTGCCCGCTGCCCCCCGCGGCGATCGCGTCGAGTGATTTGAGCGAGGGGGCAAACAGCTGCCCAGCGAGGACGCGATTCAACGCGTGCGCGAGATCCTCATGCACGCGCGTCTTCACGACGTAACCACGTCCGCCCGATCGGAAGCCCTCGACGACGTACTCCTCCGACTCGTGCATCGTCAGGAAGACGATGGCAGCGCGCGAGCCGGCTCGTTTCAGTTCTTGCGCAGTCTGAAAGCCATCGAGCCCGGGCATCGTGATGTCGAGCACGATGACGTCGGGGTCGACACGCTGGGCCGCATCCAGCGTTTCGTATCCATCGGTGGCGACGGCAGCGATGTCGAAATCGCCGGCGAGCAGACGAGACACCGACGTCAAGACCTCCCGATGATTATCGACCAGGAGAACCTTCGGCTTCGTCGTTGCGGTGGAGAAGGCCGATCGAGGTGGCCTCACTACCGGTGAATCATACAGGCCGGTCGTCTCGTTGGCGATCGACCAAAATCACGAATGGGCGCGCGGCTTGGCGACACGCGGTTATAGTTCAGGCGACGTTGTGCCGAGATTGCCGTGATGACCGTCAACCCGTACGCGCCTCCGAGATCAGTCGTCGCCGACATCGCCCCGCCAGTTGAGGTCGACGTCGAGCCGCCGTTTTTCGCTGTCTCTGTGCCGAAGCTCATAATCATGTGCTTTTGCACCTTTACCCTTTACGAGATCTACTGGTTCTACAAGAACTGGAAGAGGATTGCGGAGCGAGAGCGGATCACGATCTCGCCGCAGGCCCGCGGGCTGTTTGCGGTCTTCTACTGCTATCAGTGCTTTGCCCGCATTCGCGACTACGGTGTCTCGAGCACGGACACGCTCTCGCTGCAGGTGTTCTGGAACGAGTCACAAGAGACCCCAGTCATCGCGGGTCGTAAGCTGGCTGCCGTACCGCTCGCGATCGGCTGGATCGTGACCACAGTTGTCTCGGGGATTCCTGCCCCGTACTCGCTGATCTCCCTTTTCGCATTTCTGTTTCTCGTTCCGGTCCAGAAGCACGCGAACCGCGTCAACGCGATCGCGGCGCCAACGCATGACAGGAATGCTCGGCTCAGAGGATGGAACTGGTTCGGCATCGTTCTCGGCGGGTTGTTCACGTTGATCGGGATTGCCGGAACGATTCTCGCGCCTGACGGAGGGCCTTGAGGCGCGAGCGTGGGGCCTCGGTGCTTCCGTCAGTGAGCAGGCCGGTTCTAGTGGCCCGTAGCGCCGAATCCTCCTCGGGTGACCTCGCGAATTCCTTCGACTTCGTCCCACGTCACCCGTGGCGCGGGCAGCACGATGCCCTGGGCCAGACGGTCGCCGCGGGCGATGCGGACCTCGCGATCCGTGACGTTCAGCACCTGAATCATGACCTCGTCATCTGGCCCCGAGTAATCGGGATCGATGACGCCGACCCCGTTGGCGACCAGCAATCCGCGCTTGAGTGGCGTGCTGCTTCGGGCGAAAATCCCCAGGAAGTACCCGGGCGGAACCTCGATGACGAGGCCAGTCCGGACAAGGACGATCTGCCTGGGGGCCACGGTGACCTCGTGCGCTGCCGCCAGGTCGAAGCCCGCCGATTCGTCGGTGCCGTAAGCAGGGAGGGAAACTGTGGAATCCAGCCGTCTGATCTTGAGCCGCATGCGGGCAGCATACCTCGTCAGCGCGGTGCTTCTGCTCGTCCCGTCGGTGGGCGAGACGCAGGATCGGCAGGATCTCGCTGCACCGCTGCCGCTCGACATCGCCATTCGCACCGGCACACTGCCGAACGGCCTCACCTTCTTCATTCGACATAACGGGCTCCCCAACGATCACGTCATGCTCCGGCTGGTCGTCAAGGCCGGGTCGATCGACGAGGCTGACGATCAACGCGGCCTCGCGCACATGCTGGAGCACATGGCGTTCAACGGCACGGCGCATTTCAAGCCGGGCGAGCTCGTCTCGTACCTCGAATCGATCGGGGCGCAGTTCGGCGCGCACGTCAACGCCTACACGAGCTTCGACGAGACCGTCTTCATGCTCAACGTGCCGACGGAGAAGCCGGGCGTGCTCGATCGCGGCTTCGAGGCCCTGAGCGATTTCGCGAGCGGTCTCTCGCTCGATCCGCAGGAGATCGATCGCGAACGTGGCGTGGTGATCGAGGAATGGCGCGGTCGGCTGGGTGCGGGCACGCGCCTGCAGGAGCCGCAGATGAAGGCGATGTTCGGCGCCTCGCGCTACATCGATCGCATTCCGATCGGCCTGCCCGACGTGCTCCGAACGTTTTCGCCCCAGCGCCTGCGCGACTTCTATCGCGAGTTCTATCGGCCCGATCGCATGGCGGTGATCGTGGTTGGCGATATCGAGGTCGAGAAGGCTGAAGCGCTCGTCCGGCAACACTTCTCGGGAATGCCGGCGCGGCCGCCGGCGGCGCGTCCGGTCTACGACATCCCGGCGCATCAGGACACGCGCTACGTGTCGCTGTCGGACAAGGAGCTGCAGTCGTCGTCGGTGACGATCATGCACAAGCACCCGCTTCGCGAGCTGCGGACGATGGGCGACTACCGTCGAACGCTGGCTGAGGGGCTGGTGTATCAGATGATGAACGCGCGGTTTGCCGAGATCGCGCGGCGACCGGACGCCCCGTTCCTCGGCGCGTCGGCCGGCGACGACACGCTCGGGAGGACGATCGAATCGTTCGAGGTATCAGCGCGCGTGAAAGACGGTGGAATCGCCACCGGCTTGACGGCGCTCGCCACCGAGCTGGCGCGTGTCCGCCAGCATGGGTTCGGCGAGGCCGAACTCGATCGAGCCAAGCGGAACCAGCTGGCGGGATACGAACGGGCGTACAACGAGCGCGACAAATCACAGAGCGAGCCGCTCGCGTCCGAGCTCGTGCGCCACTACCTGCAAAACGAAGCTGCCCCTGGCATCGCGCTCGAGGTGCAGCTGGCTCGCCGCTTCCTTTCGACGATTACCAGCGCTGAGACCGCGGCGATTGTGCGCGAGTTCGTCAGCGATGCCAATCGCGTGGTCATTGCGACGGCCCCCGAGAAGGCTGGGCTCACCGCTGCGACCGAGCAGGCGCTGCGTACGGCGCTCACCGCCGGAGCTTCTGCGACAGTCACGCCCTGGAAAGACGACGTCGCTTCACGCGCGCTGCTCGCGAAGGCGCCGGCCCCGGGCAAAGTCACCAGCCGCCGCGAGATCTCCGAGATCGGCGTGACCGTGCTCACGCTGTCGAACGGCGTCGAGGTGTGGCTCAAGCCGACCGACTTCCGAAACGATCAGGTCCTCTTCACGTCGTACGCGCGCGGCGGCCTGTCGCTGGCGACAGCGACGACGTATCAGGAGGCGACACTGGCCAACTCGCTCGTGGCGCTCGGCGGCATCGGCGGGTTCAACCCGACGGACCTGCAGAAGCTGCTGGCGGGAAAAATCGCCAACGCGTCGACGTCGATCTCGAGCGCGACGGAAGGAATCAGCGGATCGGCGACCCCGAAGGACCTCGAGACGGCGCTGCAGCTGGCCTATCTGGAATTCACGGCCCCCAACAGCGATCCCGCCGCGTTCGCGCTGCTCAAGCAGCGGCTCGAGGCGGTCCTCGCCAATCAGGCGCAGAGCCCGGGTGCGGTCTTCGCCGAGCGCGTACGCCGCATCAACACCATGGATCACTACACGGCGAGGCCGCTGAAGGTCGAGGACCTCGCCGGCTTCAACCCTGATCGCATGCTGGCGTTCTACAAAGATCGCTTCTCGAACGCCGCCGACTTCACCTTCTTCTTCGTTGGCGCCTTCAAGGTCGACGAGATCGCACCGCTCATCGCGACCTACATCGGATCGCTCCCCTCGCGCGGCGTTCGCGACGGCAAGCTGGGCGATCTGCGACTGCAGTTCCCCACGACCGTCGTGCAGGAGAAGGTGACCAAGGGACAGGAGCCGCGCAGTCAGACCGTGATGACGTTCTTCGCGGATACCGGCCTCGATGAACTCGAGACGCACCGGGTGCAGGCGGCCACGTCGGTGCTCGAAATGCGACTGCGCGATATCCTGCGCGAAAAGCTGGGGGGCACCTACTCGGTGAACGTGGGCTACTCCAACACTTCACCACAGCCGGGGTACGGCACGACCAGCGTGCAGTTCGGCAGCGCTCCGGAAAATGTCGAGAGCCTGACCGCTGCAGTGATGGCGGAGATCGATCGCCTGCGGCGTGAGGGGCCGTCGGCAGCCGATGTGCAGGCGGTCAAGGAACAGGAGAAGAACGGCCTTCAGGAGTCGTTGCTCCAGAACGGGTACTGGCTGAACTCGCTCCAGGCGATGCATCTGCTTGGTCGCGATCCCCGGCGCATTCTGCAGCGTATCGAGCGTGCGGAGTCGTTGTCGGTCGAGAACATCCATGCCGCCCTCCGCAAATACTTCCCGGCGGACCGGCGTACGGTTGTGACATTAATGCCTGAAGTGCCCGCGTCCAGGACCCAATAGCGAAGATACGGGCGTAAATTCAGGTGAATCCCGTACGCAAGGTCAGGTCAATCACCCGTAGGACGCAGACTCGTGCAGTCAGCGCGTGAGAATCGGCGTAGTATAGGACCCGTGAAGCGGCGCACCGCGGTTGAGGAATCGACCACGACGACTACGACGATCACGCGCGCGGCGACGCTCGCGGGGTTCACGGCGGCGGTCGCAACGACCCACGGCGTGCACCTCCGCGACCTCGCGCCGATGACGACGCTTCACGTGCAAACCCGCAACTCGCATTACCGCATCATCGTCTCGTCTGGCGACGCGGTGCTGGTCGAAGGTGGCCAGTTCTTCCCGTGCCTGACGCCCGCGCACGTGAGCGGTGCGAGTGTGGGCGGCAGCTTCCTCAAGGTCGGCTGGATTGGCGTCGGCCTTCGCATGGAGATCCTGGTCGACGGCCGCCGCAT
Organism: Vicinamibacterales bacterium; assembly: GCA_035263125.1. Lineage (GTDB taxonomy): Bacteria > Acidobacteriota > Vicinamibacteria > Vicinamibacterales > UBA2999 > Gp6-AA40. The sequence continues at coordinate 2,043 of DATFRP010000359.1, read as the reverse complement.
CGTCACCTCGCCAGTCCTCGACATCGTCAGCAAGCCCGCCGATAGTCGAGTTCACTAGACACACGCAGAGCACTCCGAGGAGCGGAGCACGAAGAGGCCTCCGGTGACCACCCGTTGCCTCCGCGATCTCTGTCTCTCTGCGGTCTCTGCGTGACTTCTGTCAGTCCGCGCCGAAGAGCCGCTCAGTTCTCGAGTTTTGCGTTTTGAGTTTTGAGCTGAATATACTGGAACGTTTGCGATGCAATACATCTACACGATGAAAGGCCTCGGGAAGGTGCATCCTCCCGCCGCCGTTGTGCTCAAAGACATCTGGCTCTCGTTTCTTCCCGGGGCGAAGATCGGCGTGCTCGGCCTAAACGGCGCCGGCAAGAGCTCGCTGCTCAAGATCATGGCGGGCGAGGACACTGAGTTCATCGGCGAGGCGTTTCCCGCCGACGGCATCACGGTCGGCTTCCTGCCGCAGGAGCCTCGGCTCGATCCAACCAAGACCGTCAAGGGCAACGTCGAAGAAGGCGTGGCAAAGACCAAGGCGCTGCTCGACCGCTACGACGAGCTCAACGCGAAGCTCGGTGAAGATCTCTCACCGGAGCAGATGGACAAGGTGCTCGAAGAGCAGGGCCGCCTGCAGGACAAGATCGACGCGGTCAACGCCTGGGACATCGATTCGCAGCTCGAACTGGCGATGGATGCGCTCCGATGTCCGCCGCCCGACGCCGACGTCACGAAGCTCTCCGGCGGCGAGCGACGCCGCGTGGCGTTGTGCCGGCTGCTGCTGACGTCGCCCGATCTGCTGCTGCTCGACGAGCCGACCAACCACCTCGATGCCGAGTCGGTCGCCTGGCTCGAACATTTCCTCACTGAATACCAAGGGACCGTCGTTGCCGTCACGCACGATCGGTACTTCCTCGACAACGCCGCGCAGTGGATCCTCGAGCTCGATCGCGGCACCGGGATACCGTGGAAGGGCAACTATTCGTCCTGGCTCGATCAGAAGCAGCAGCGGCTCGCGCAGGAAGAGAAGTCGGAAACGAAACGCCAGAAGACTCTGCAGCGCGAGCTCGAATGGATTCGCATGTCGCCGCGCGCGCGCCAGTCGAAAGGGAAGGCGCGCCTCAACGCCTACGAGCAGCTGCTCAACGAGGACACCGCGCAGAAGATCGAGCAGGTCGAGATCTACATTCCACCCGGGCCGCGGCTCGGCGATATCGTGGTCGAAGCACGTGGCGTGCGGAAGGCGTACGGCGATCTGCTGTTGATGGACGATCTCACGTTCACGCTGCCGCGCGGCGGCATCGTCGGGGTGATCGGGCCCAACGGCGCGGGCAAGACCACGCTATTCAGGATGATCACCGGTCAGGAGAAGCCGGATGCCGGCACGCTCCGCCTCGGCGAGACGGTGCAACCGGGGTCCGTCGACCAGAGCCGGGATGCGCTCTCGGCGAACAAGAGTGTGTGGGAGGAGATTTCGGGCGGCGAGGACGAGCTCATGATCGGCAAGCGGCCGGTGCCGTCACGCGCGTATGTCTCCTGGTTCAACTTCAAGGGATCGCAGCAGCAGCGGAAGGTCGGGACGCTGTCGGGCGGCGAACGCAATCGGGTCCACCTCGCGAAGCTGCTGCAGCGAGGCTCGAATCTGCTGCTGCTCGACGAGCCGACCAACGACCTCGATGTCGACACGCTTCGTGCCCTTGAAGAGGCGCTTCTCAACTACGCCGGCTGCGCCGTCGTCATCAGCCACGACCGGTGGTTTCTCGATCGCATCGCGACGCACATGCTGGCGTTCGAAGGCGACAGCCGTGTCGTCTGGTTCGAGGGGAATTATCAGGACTACGAAGCGGATCGGAAGCGTCGGCTTGGTGCCGAGGCGGACACTCCGCATCGAATCAAATATCGAAAACTAACTCGGTAGTGGAGAGGCGGGCGTCAGCCCCGCCCACGATCCATCAAGGAGGCATACATGAACGCCGATCAGGCTAAGTTTCTTGCCGAGCACTATGCCGGGATGATCGAGAGCGAGATTCCCACAACGGCGAAGGTTCTGGC
>DATFRP010000358.1:0-7333 GCA_035263125.1 Vicinamibacterales bacterium | reverse complement strand
GCCGCAGAGCTGACGCTGCTCGGCGATCAGCTCGCCTCCGGGTTCGCGGCCGGACACGCGCGCATGCAGTTCGAGCCCGGATCGGACGTCGCGGTCTTCGGTGCCGGTCCCGTCGGTCTCGGTGCGATTCAGGCAGGGCGTGTGATGGGCGCTGGTCAGGTGATCGCGATCGATCCGATTCGCTATCGCCGCGAGTTCGCCATGAAGATGGGCGCCACGATCACGCTCGATCCCAACGTCGAAGGCGAGGGCATCGTCGAGCGGGTGCGGGAACTGTGCAAGGGGCCCAACGATCGCCGCTTCGCCGGCGGCACCACGTGGGGCCGGGCAGGGAATGCGGTCATGGCGCGCGGCGCCGATTTCGTCGTCGAGGCCGCCGGCCTGCAGGCGTTTCCGCCGAAGGCGGAATCGCAGCCCGATCCGACCAACGTCAAGACAGTGCAGCAGGCGTGGGACTGCACACGCATGGGCGGGCACGTGATGCTCATGGGGTTCACACTGCAGCCGGTCCCGTTTCCCGGCGCCACGCTGGCGCTGCTCGGACGCACGATTCATCCCGGACAGCAGGGCGGGCTGCACATGATGCGCGACATCCCCCGCTACGTGAAGCTGATTGAGAAAGGAAAGATCGACGCGAAGTCGATGATCACGAAGCGCTACACGCTCGATCAGGCGAAGCAGGCGGTGCAGGACACGGCCGATCGGTCGATCATCATCGGTGTGATTGAATTTACGTAAGAGGACACGGGGGAAACGGAGAGAAACGGAGGAAACGGGAATTTGAACCCGGAGGGAACGGGGGTAATGGGGATGGCGTGGACCTAATCGGCGCAGCCTCGAGCGGCCCCCTGAAGGCGAGCGACGTCGAGCGCGCAGCAATGGAGATTAATGCCACTCCTGCGGAGATGCTCGACAGGCTCGCCCACAGAATCGCAGAAGGGTACGCCAACGGTAACTACGATTTCACGTTCTGTGACTCGGTGATGAACGAGGTATTCAGGTACGCGACGAGGACATCGCTGCGGTCCTGAGCCGTGGCTACTTGATTTTGGGCGATGGTTTGCCAAAGGCGTAATTCCTCAGTTTCTGCTTTCTCCGTTATCCCCGTTTCCTCCGTGTGCAAATTCCCGTTTCCTCCGTGTTTCTCCCGCGTTTCCCCCGTGTAAGCTGACCCCGTTTCCTCCGTCATCTCCGTTTCTATCAGAACAGTGATGCACGAGATCCGCTACGCGCTTCGCAGCCTCTGGCACTTCAAGGCAGTGGCATTGGTTGCAATCGTCTGCCTGGGGCTCGGCATCGGGATCAACACGACGATCTTCAGCATGATCGATGGCGTGATCCTCAAGCCGTTCCCGTATGAGGATCCCACTCGCATCTTCGTCGTCGGCACGCAGAAGCTGAAAGAGCACGAGCAGTCGGGCCTCTCGCTGGCCGATCTGCGCGACTGGAAGACCGCGAACACCTCGTTCACCACGATCGCGGGCCTCACCGGCGGATCGCTCACGATCGTCGACTCCGCTGGTGAGCCCGAGCGCTACGACGGCGCGCGCGTCGCATGGGACATGTTCCGGCTGCTCGGGATCCACCCGATCCTGGGCCGCGATTTCCTCGAGAGTGACGATCAGCCCAACGCCGCAGGCGTCGTGATCCTGAGTCACATGCTCTGGACGATGCGATATCGATCGGATCCGCAGGTGATCGGACGCGGGACGATCGTCAACGGCGCGCCCTACACGATCGTCGGCGTCATGCCGCCGCATTTCGCGTTTCCCGACAATCAGCGTTTGTGGATAACGCTTCAGCCCACGTTCTACAAGGACACCCGCGACGTGCGACGCCTCTTCACGTTCGGGCGTCTCCGGCCGGGCGTATCGGCCGAGCGCGCGCTTGCGGATCTCGACGCGATCGCCGTGCGCCTGGCGAAGGAGTACCCGGCGACGAACCAGGGCTGGAGCGCCAGACTCGAGACGCTGCACGAAGCGTTTCTCCCGAGGGACGTCAACCTTGTCCTCGGTCTGATGATGGCTGGGGTCACGCTCGTCCTGTTCATCGCCTGCTCGAATGTCGCGAATCTACTGCTCGCCAGGGCGACCGCGCGCCGTCACGAGCTGGCAATGCGGGTCGCGCTCGGCGCCAGCCGGTGGCGCATCGTCCGACAGCTCCTCACAGAAAGCGTGGTGCTTGCGCTCGTGAGCCTGCCGCTCGGGTTGGTGCTGGCGGCGGTTGGCGTGACCCTCGTCAAAGCGCGGATTCCGCCCGACACCATCCCGTATTACATCGACTTCCGGATCGACGTGCGATCGTTCGCCTACTCACTGGTCGTGACGGTGTTGACCGCGGTGGTGTTCGGTCTCGTCCCGGCGTTGCAGCTCACGCGCCGCGAACTCCAGGAGAACCTCAAGGAGGGCGCGCGCGGGAGTACCAGCCCGCGTGCGATGGTGCGGAACGCGCTCGTCGTGTCGCAGGTGTCGCTCGCGCTCGTGGCCGTCGTCGGGGCGCTGCTGTTCGTCCGCAGCTTCCGCAATCTCGACACGTTCGACGTCGGCTTCGACACGACCGAGACGCTGACCGCACGGTTCTTCATGACGGGCGAACCGTATCAAGCCAAGGGCACCAAAGAACGGCGCGTCACGGACATCGTGACGCGTGTCCAAGCGCTGCCGGGTGTGCGGGCGGCGTTCGCCTCGAACCTCGTGCCGATTCAGGGTGGCGGCGGGGACGCGTTGATCGAAGTGGAGGGCCGCCCTCCTGGCAAGCGCGAGTACATCACGCTCATCGCCGGCACGCCGCACGTGTTTCCGACGCTCGGCGTGCGCCTGCGGCAGGGTCGCGATCTGACAGAATCGGACGCGAGCCGGTCGGTCGCGATCGTCAACGAAACCATGGCGAGGCAGCTGTGGCACGGGGAGAATGCGACGGAACACCGGTTCAGGATCGTCGACGGCGAGCGCCCGCGTGAATGGATCACGGTGATCGGCGTCGCGCCCGACCTGCATCTCTTCGGCATCGATCCCAACAACTCGCAGGTCCCTCAAACTGCATTCCTGCCGTATGCGTACGGCGAGTTCCCGAGCACCGGCCTCACGATACGCGCGAGTGGAAACCCTGCGGCGCTCGCCCCGGCGGTGCGCGCCGCGATCCGCGCGTCGGATTCCAACCTCCCGGTCTTCAACATCCACACGCTCGAGGACGTACGTCAGCGTGAGTACTGGGAGTTCGCCGTCTATGGCTGGATCTTCGGCACGACTGGAGCCGTCGGCGTGCTGCTCGCGTCGATCGGCGTCTACGGCGTGCTCGCGTACTCGGTCTCGCAGCGCACTCAGGAAATCGGCGTTCGTGTGACACTCGGCGCCGGCCGGAAGAACGTGTTCGGTCTGATCGTCGGGCAAGGTCTCCGCCTCACCGGAATCGGCGTCGCCATCGGTCTGGTACTGGCCGCGTTTGGCACTCCGGTGACCCGCAGTCTGTTGTACAAAGTGAGCCCGTTCGATCCCTTCAGCTTCATCGCGGTATCGATTCTCTTGATGCTGGTCGCGCTGCTGGCGAGCTATGTGCCGGCACGACGCGCGATGCGCGTCGATCCGGTCGTCGCGTTGCGTCAAGAGTGAGAGCGAACACATCTCTGCCGGATCCCGTCTAACCTCTGACGTTTTTGTTATAGGCTTTGGCTCACTCGCGGGGGCGGGTCCATGCAATCCGACTGGAGGCGTGCAATGCGGAAGTGTCTACGGGATGTATTGCTCTTCTCGGTGTTGATCCTCGTGCCTGCGGCGGCATTCGCGCAGCAGGCATCGATCGCGGGCGCCGTCAAAGACGCATCGGGCGCGGCCATGCCTGGCGTCACCGTCGAAGCGTCGAGCCCGGCGCTCATCGAGAAAATCCGCACGACCGTCACCGACGAACGCGGTCTGTACCGGATCGTCAATCTGCCACCCGGAACGTACACCGTGACCTTTGCGCTGCAGGGCTTCAATCAGGTGAAGCGCGATGGCATCGAGCTGTCTGGTTCGTTCGTCGCGCAGATCGACGCCGACATGAAAGTCGGCGGCGTCACCGAAACAATCACCGTGACCGGCGCATCGCCGATCGTTGACGTGCAGAGCATCCGCCGTCAGACGACGATCAGCAGTGATGTGCTCACGTCGATCCCGACCGCGCGATCGTGGGCCGCAACCGCGCTCCTGATTCCCGGCATCGTCACGATCGGCGGCAGTCCCGCTGACGTGCAGGTGACGCCGCAGATGACCGTCTTCGGCGGCGCCGGCGGACGCAACAACGAAGGGCGCATGCAGGTCGACGGCCTGAACACCGGCGCGGGACTCGGCGGCAGCGGTGTGTCGACCTACGTCGCCGACATCTCCAACGCGCAGGAGGTCGTGACCACGACCTCGGGCGGACTCGGTGAAGTGGAAGTCGGCGGGCCCTCGCTCAGCATCATCCCGAAGAGCGGCGGCAACACGATGTCGGGCAACGCGTATCTCTCAGGCGTCGGTGGCAAGATGATCGGCAGCAACTATTCGCCAGCGCTGCAGGCGGCTGGACTCAACACGCCGGGCAAGTTGATCAAGCAGTGGGACTTCACATTCGGGCTGGGCGGGCCGATCGTCAAGGATCGTCTGTGGTATCGCGTGGCGGCCCGTGACGAGGGACAGCACCGCACGATCCCCAACATCTATCCCAATCTGAACGCGGGCGACCCTACCAAGTTTCTCTACGCGCCAGACACGGCGCACGATGTGCGCGGCGCCGAAAGCTGGCGGCTCTACACTTTCCGTCTGACCTACCAGGCGACGACGCGCGACAAGATCAACATGCACTGGGACGAACAGCATGCCTGCAACGGCGCCACGTTCACAACGACAGAGGATGGGTGCCGCCAGCAGCCAGACTCGGGCAACAGGATCGGGCCACTCGGGCTCGGAGGCTTGAGCTCGACGACGTCGCCCGAACTCGGTCAGTACCTGAATGCTCACCCTCGTGTCCGTCAGCTCACGTGGTCCGAAACCGCCACCAATCGCATGCTGTTCGAGGCTGGGTTCGGCGCGTATCAGGCGCCCTTCGGTCCGTATGAGAGCCCCGGCAACACCACGCGCCCGCTCGTCCGCATCACCGAGCAGTGCGCGACCGGATGCTCGGCAAACGGCGGCATTCCCAATCTGACCTATCGTTCGCAGAACTGGTCAGACAGCTGGGACGCGCAGTACACGTGGCGCGCGTCAGTCTCGTACGTGACCGGCGCACACAACCTGAAGATCGGGTACGGGGGCGTCGCGCTCGTCTCCGATCTCCAGCCCTTCACCAACGACAACAACCTGTCGTATACCGTCAGCAACGGCGTGCCGATCTCTCTGACACAGACGCTGCTGCCGTTCACCACCAGCTATCGCACGCGAAATGCGTCTCTGTATGTGCAGGATCAGTGGACGCACGGCCGCATGACGCTGCAGGGGGCACTGCGATTCGATCGCAACTCGAGCTTCTCGCCCGAGGAGCGGATCAATGCGTCCAACTGGCTGGCCACTCCGTTGGTGTTTCCGAAGACCGACGGTGTGAATGCCTACAAGGATCTCTCGCCGCGTGGTGGGGTCGCCTATGACCTGTTCGGCGACGGGAAGACCGCGGTCAAGGTGAACTTTGGCAAGTATCTCGAGCCGACCAGCAACAACAACAATTACATCCTGTCGAACCCGCTCGGCCGCATCGCCACCACGGCCTCGCGTGGCTGGACCGATAACAACGGCAATTGGATCCCGGACTGCGATCTGCGAAATCAGGCCGCTCAGAGCCCGACGACTACCGGGAGCATCGACACCTGCGCTGCCAGCAACGCACAGACGTTCGGCACCGCGACGCTGACGACCGCAGCCATCGACCCGAAGATCCTCACCGGCTGGGGCGTGCGCTCCAACGACTGGCAGATCGGCGCATCAGTGCAGCAGCAGGTGCTGCCGCGCGTCTCGATCGAGGTCGGCTACTTCCGTCGGTGGCTGAACAACTTCACCATCACCGACAACCTGGTCACCACGGCGGCCGACTACACGCAGTACACCATGACGGCGCCGTCGGATCCACGCCTGCCTGGCGGCGGTGGGTACAAGGTCACCGGTCTCAACAACATCGTGGCGACCAAGTTCGGCCAGACCAGCAACCTGATCACCCTTGCGGACGACATCGGCGCTCAGTATCAGAAGTACAACGGACTGCTGTTCAACCTGAGCGCGCGCCTCGGTCGCGGCGTGCAGTTCCAGGGCGGGATCAATACCGGGAAGACCGTGCAGGACAACTGCGCCGTCCGCGCGCAGGTGCCCGAGCTGACGACCGTCGCAGGTGTGAGTCCAGCAGTGAATCCTGGCAACCCGTACTGCCACGCCGATCCCGGATTCATCACGAAGGCGACGGCGCTCGGCAGCTACACGCTGCCCAAATTCGACGTCCTCGTGAGCGGAACCTTCCGCAGCGATCAGGGTGGCGTGCTTGCGGCGAACTGGAACGCGCCTGCCGGTGTGGCGCTGCCGGGCGGCGGCTTCACGCCGGGTTCGGTCGCCGAAGCGCTGGGGCGGGTACCGAGCGTCGTCGGCACGAATGTGCCGATCAATCTCGTAGCGCCCGGTCAGGTATGGGGCGATCGCGTCAACGCGCTCGATCTGCGCTTTGCCAAGATCCTGCGCTTCGGCCGTGCGCGCTACAACGTCGGTATCGATGTGATCAACGTCACCAACTCTGATGCCATCCTGACCTACAACCAGAATTTCAATCCGGCTGCGACGACCGGCTCACAGGCGTGGAAGGCGCCGACCTCCGTGTTGACACCGCGCTTCGTGAAGATCGGTGCGCAGATCGATTTCTAGCCACGAAGGAGAAGACCGAGAAACGGAGACTCTGGGCCACGGAGATCACGAAGGCGAGAAACGGGGTAGGCCTTTGTGAGCTTCGTGTCCTTTGTGGCCAACTCTTCGTGATCTCCGTGTTCTCCGTGGCCCAGAGTCTCCGTGATCTTCGTGATCTCCGTGGCCCTGAGTCTCTGTGATCTCCGCGGCCCGGGGTGGCACGTACGATTTTCAGCACACAACGCACGTGTCGCCCAGCACTCCGGCAACGGCATCGAGCTCGGCCGCGTTGCTGATGACCCGACCGCCGACACCAACATATCGAAAGCCTTTGCCGCGCTTGACCCGTCGCAGCCCGGGATCATGATCGCTGACGTAACGCAGCCCGTCATTGGCAGCCGACGCGACGGAATCTGAAGACGTCGAGCGCTTCATATCGCAAGCCGATGCAAGACGATTGCCCCCAGAGAGGACTGCCTGAGATCACGACACTCCCTGGAGCACGC
>DATFRP010000357.1:0-39939 GCA_035263125.1 Vicinamibacterales bacterium | reverse complement strand
GCGATGTCAACATCGTCCGATCGCTGGACCCGACCTTCGGCCTAGATCAGGAGGCGATCAAAACGGCGAAGATGTGGCGCTTCCGCCCCGGCACGCGGCTGGGTGAGCCCGTTCCGGTCTACATCACCATCGAGCTGACGTTCACCTTACGGTGAACGAAGCTTGAAATTAGAACTGAGAAGTTAGAAGGACGGCGAAAAAAAGGCCCGCCAGGATCGCTCCTGCCGGGCCTTTCCTTCGTCCTTCTATCTTCTAAGTTCTAGTACATCCCACCCATTCCGCCGCCGCCCGGCATCGCCGGCGCTTCCTTCTTCTCCTCGGGGATCTCGGAGATCAGCGCTTCGGTCGTGAGCAGCAGCGAGGCGATCGACGACGCGTTCTGCAGCGCCGAGCGAACGACCTTGGCGGGGTCGATGACGCCGGCCTTCACCAGGTCCTCGTAGGTGTCGGTCTGCGCGTTGAAGCCCTCGGCTTCCTTCATGTCGCGCACCTTCTGCACGACGATCGAGCCTTCGTGGCCGGCGTTGGTGGCGATCCAGCGCATCGGCTCTTCGATGGCGCGCGCGACGATGTTGACGCCGATCTGCTGGTCGCCGCCGAGGTTCATGTTCTTGAGCGCCTTCGACGCGCGCAGCAGCGCGACGCCGCCGCCCGGCACGATCCCTTCCTCGACGGCGGCCTTCGTTGCGTGCATCGCGTCCTCGACGCGCGCCTTCTTTTCCTTCATCTCGGTCTCGGTCGCCGCGCCGACTTTGATGACCGCCACGCCGCCAACCAGTTTCGCGAGCCGCTCCTGGAGCTTCTCGCGGTCGTAATCGGACGTCGTGTCCTCGACCTGCGCACGGATCTGCTTCACCCGGCCCTCGATCCCCTGCGTCGATCCGTTGCCTTCGACGATGGTCGTGTTGTCCTTGTCGATCACGACCTTCTTCGCCTTGCCGAGATCGTCCAGCTTGATCGATTCGAGCTTGATGCCGAGGTCCTCGGTAATCGCGCGGCCGCCGGTGAGGATCGCGATGTCTTCCAGCATCGCCTTGCGGCGGTCGCCGAAGCCAGGCGCCTTGACCGCGGCGGCCTGCAGCGTGCCGCGCAGCTTGTTGACGACGAGCGTTGCGAGCGCCTCGCCCTCGATGTCCTCCGCGATGATGAGCAGCGGGCGGCCGAGCCGCGCCACCTGCTCGAGCACCGGCAGCAGGTCCTTCATCGACGAGATCTTCTTCTCGTGGATCAGGATGACCGGGTTCTCGAGGACCACTTCCATGCGCTCCGCGTCGGTCACGAAGTACGCCGACAGGTAACCGCGATCGAACTGCATGCCTTCGACGACGTCGAGCGAGGTCTCGAGCGTCTTGGCCTCTTCGACCGTGATCACGCCGTCCTTGCCGACCTTGTCCATCGCTTCCGCGATGATCTTGCCGATCGTCGCGTCGCTGTTCGCCGAGATCGTTCCGACCTGGGCGACCATGTTGCCCGACACCGGACGCGACATCTTCTTGATTTCGTCGACCACGACCTCGACGGCCTTCTCGATGCCGCGCTTGATTTCCATCGGGTTGGCGCCGGCGACGACGTTCCGCGCGCCTTCGCGATAGATCGCCTGGGCGAGCACCGTCGCCGTCGTCGTGCCGTCACCGGCGGTGTCCGACGTCTTGCTGGCCACCTCGCGCACCATCTGCGCGCCCATGTTCTCGAGCGGATCCTTGAGGTCGATCTCCTTGGCCACCGTCACGCCGTCCTTGGTGATGGTGGGGGAGCCGAACTTCTTGTCGAGGACGACGTTGCGCCCTTTGGGGCCGAGGGTCACCTTGACTGCGTCGGCGAGCGCGTTGACGCCACGGAGAATTGCCTGCCGCGACTGCTCGCCGTAAATGATCTGTTTTGCCATCTCCTAATCACTCCATCCGTCGCGCGGCCTTGCATCCGCGCGTAAAAACCGGCCGCGGGGTCGAACGACTCCGCCGCCTCTTCCGGGGTCTGCAGACCCCCTCTACTTGGCGGCGAGTACCGCGAGCACTTCCTCTTCACGCATGATGAGGTAGTCCTCGCCGTCAATCTTGATCTCCTGGCCCGAGTATTTGCCGAAAAGGATCGTGTCACCGTCCTGAACGTCGAGAGGCTGGCGCTTGCCGTCGTCTTTGACTTTGCCCTGGCCTACGGCAATGACCTTGCCCTGCTGCGGCTTCTCTTTGGCAGAGTCGGGGATGATGATTCCGCCGATCTTCTGCTCGCCTTCCTCGATGCGCTGAACGATGATGCGGTCGTGTAGCGGTCTGACTTTCATGTCTTCTCAACTCCAGAGTGTCTGGTAGTAGCGGGGCGGGGGCCCCTGGGTTTCCTTCGGGAATTCGCACGCCCAGGCCGTGAGTGCTGGCACTCAGCCTGTGCAACTGCTAATTGTAGAGGGACGAAAAAAACCGTGTCAAGAGGCAGAACGCCGCAGGTGATACTCGGCGATCTTGCGGCTCAGGGTGTTGCGATGCATGCCGAGTTGGTCGGCCGCGGCGCAGAGATTGCCGCCGGCCTTGACCAGCACGTGTGAAATGAACTTCTTCTCGAACTCGCGGGCGGCGTCCTCATAGCGCACGCCGCGGCTGACCATCTCGTCGACGAGCCGGTCGAGCTGTTCCTTCAGCGCCACTAGTTCAGATCCTTTCCCGTCAGGCGTCTGAACGCGTCGAGGTACTTCTCACGCGTGCGAGCAATGACAGATTCCGGAAGTTCGGGCACCGGCGGCTGTTTGTTCCAGTGGATCTGTTCGAGGTAGTCGCGCACGTACTGCTTGTCGAAGCTTGGCTGCGCCCCGCCGGGCGAGTACTGGTCCTTGGGCCAGTACCTCGACGAGTCGGGCGTCATCACTTCATCGATCAGGATGATCTCGTGCTCCGCGGTGAGGCCGAACTCGAACTTCGTGTCGGCGAGGATGATGCCGCACGAGTCGGCGTGTCGAACACCGTGATCGTAGAGCGCCAGCGTCAGCGCCTTCAGACGCTCGATGAGCGCCGGTCCCACGAGTTGCCCGGCGTCCGCTTCGCTGATGTTGATGTCGTGGCCGCTCTCGGCCTTGGTCGCCGGTGTGAAAATCGGCGAGGGGAGACGATCGGATTCGCGAAGGCCGGGCGGCAGCACGATCCCGCAGACGGTACCGCCGGCCGAGTATTCCTTCCAGCCCGACCCCGACAGGTAGCCGCGCGCGACACATTCGATCGGCACCGGCGTCGTCTTTTTTACGAGCATCGAGCGCCCGGCGAGCATGTCCGCGTGCCGGTCGAGGCCCTGCGGATACGTCCGCACGTCGACGCTGAGCACGTGATTCGGAACGATTGACGTGGTGCGCGCGAACCAGAACGCAGACAGCTGCGTGAGCACCTTGCCCTTATCTGGGATGCCTGATCCGAGCACGTAGTCGAATGCGGAAATGCGGTCGGTGGCGACCAGCAGCAGCGAGTCGCCGAGATCGAAGATGTCCCGCACCTTGCCGTGTCGATGCGGCGCAAGACCGTCCAGCCGTGTGTCGATCAGGGGAGCTGCAAGCGGCAACGTGGTGTTCCTGCCTCTCGACCCTCGGGTGACCTCCGAGCGGGGCGCCGGTCAAGGACGCCGCGATCTTACCGGTGTGACAAAACGTCCGCAACCGTACGCAACAGCACCGGCCTTTGACCCGGAAGAGCCTGATATATTGTGGGTTCCCTCATGCGACTACGCACCGCCATCGTCACGCTTCTCACATTCGGCTTGCTCGCCTGGTTTCTGAAGAACGCCAACGTGGCTGATGTGTGGAGGCACGTGCGTCAGGCACGCGGCGATCTGCTCGTGTTGTCGTTCGGGTTCGTGCTCGCGACCTACTGGGCCCGCGCGATCCGGTGGCAGTACCTGCTGGAGCCGATCGGTCCCACGCGCTTCCGGACGGTGCTTCGGACCACGGTGCTCGGATTCGCCGCGCTTGCTGTTCTACCTGCGCGCATCGGCGACGTCATTCGACCCTATCTGCTGGCGCGCACGGAAGGCCTGCCGACCTCGGCGACGTTTGCAACCGTCGTGATGGAGCGTGTGCTCGATCTGATCGCCGTGCTCGCGCTGCTGGCGCTCTACGTCTGGGGCTTCTCTGGAGTCGGCGCGCTGCCGGCTGTCTTCTTTCGTCCAGTCGAGGTGTCTGCCGTGATCGCCTCGGTCGTCGCGATGGTGCTCCTCGCGCTGATGTGGGTTCTGGCGACGCACCCCGAGCGAATCGGCGCGCTTGTCGGCATGGCCGCCCGTGTGCTGCCCGGGCGGGTGTCCCACCGGATCGAGGAAGTGGTCGCGGTGTTCAGCGGCGGGTTTGCCGCGGCGCGTGAGCCGCGGGCCATGGTGATGGCGATCCTGTGGTCGTTCGCCGTGTGGCTGGCGATTGCGGGAGAAACGTGGGCCGTCACGATCGCGTTCGGGGTTCCGATGCCGTTCGAGGGGACGTTCCTCCTGCAGGCGCTCCTCGTGATCGGCGTCGCGGTTCCCACGCCGGGCGGGGTTGGCAGCTATCATGCCGCGTATCAGTGGGGCGTGACGCATTTCTTCGGCGCGCAGAACGATCAGGCGGTCGCGGGCGCGATCGTCACACACGCGATCTCGTTCGTGCCGGTCGTCGTGCTCGGGCTACTGGTCATGGTGCAGGATGGCCTGAGCGTGGCGCGCCTGAAGAACCTTGCCGGTGCGGCACGAGAGGAGCAGACGCCGGAAGGGTCGTATGACGTGAACCAACCGCCGCTGCCACGCGCGTCAGAGACGTCGCACCTCCAATGAAGTGCCCGTTCTGCGCACATCTCGGCGACAAGGTGGTCGACTCGCGCGAGAGCAAGGAAGGCGAGGTCATCCGTCGACGGCGCGAGTGTCTTGGCTGTGGACGACGATTCACCAGCTACGAGCGGATCGACGAGATCCCGTACATGGTGATCAAGAAGGACGGCACGCGCGAGCGATTCGAGCGACAGAAGCTCATTGCCGGCTTGTTGAAGGCGTGTGAGAAGCGGCCCGTCAGCATCGCAGCCATCGAGGGCGTGGCCGACAAGGTCGAAGCGACGCTGCAGGAACGTCCCGAGAAAGAGATGGCGACGAACGAAGTCGGCGAGCTGGTGATGGACGAGCTCAAGCGTCTCGACAAGGTCGCCTACGTGCGCTTTGCCTCCGTGTATCGTCACTTCCGTGACATCAGCGAGTTCATGAGTGAGTTGAAAGACCTGCTCAACTCGAAGGAGTAACGCCGGTCGCGACCCTTCGCCAGTCTCCAACGCCGGCCACACCGGCGGCGCCGCCGCCGCGGCGAAGCTCCGCGCCGCAGGGACGCAAGCCGTTTCTCGACAACACGCCGCTGCTGCTGACTGGCATTCTCGCCCTTCTGGTGGCGCTCATCGGCCTGCTCGCGCTCGGCAGCCGATCGACGACGCTCGCGCCGGACTTTCTTGCCGATGTCGTCCTCTACGCGCTGTCGGCGACCAACTTCACGATTCTCGTGGCGCTGACGTTCGTGCTCGCGCGCAACATCATCAAGCTGATCGTGGAGCGTCGCCGCGCGCTCCCGTTTGCGCGTTTCCGTTTCACGCTCGTGACCGTGCTGCTCGGGATGACGTTGATTCCCACGGTGCTCGTACTGCTGATTGGGAGCGAGCTGATTCGCAACAACGTCGATCGCTGGTTCAACGCCGATCTCAACGAGGTGCTCTCGTCGGCCAACGGCATCGCCGGCGATTACTACGCACAGCAGCAGCGGCTCGTGACCGCGCAGACGCAGCGCTTCGCGCGTGCGCTCGCCCGGATGGATCTGGCCTCGGCGAGCCCGTCGGATGTCCGCGATCTGGTGGCGCCGGACGTGCTCCAGGAGCGCATCGATCTCGTCGAGGTGTATCGCGTCCGCTCGAATCGAGGACAGCTTCAGGTCACGCCGTTCGTCGATGTCGCGGCGCCGTTGATTCCCCGACAGTACTCGCGTTCCTCGGCCGATCGTCTGGCTGAACGTACGGCATCGAGCGGCACGGAGAACCGCATCGTCGAGCAGGTATCGGGCGGGGGCGATCTCATTCGCACGGCGATGCCGGTTCGCGTCACGCCGAACGGAACGGTCTCGGCGGTGGTGGTGGCGAGCCGGTACCTGACGGATCAGTTTGCCGAGCGCGCGCGCGGCATGACTGCGGCGTACGAGGCCTATCAGCAGCTGCGCGTCCTGAAACAGCCGATCGCGGGCGTCTATCTCTCGTTCTTCCTGATGCTCACGCTGATGATCCTCGTCGGGGCGACGTGGATGGGCCTCTATCTCGCCAAGCGCATCACGCGGCCGGTGCAGATGCTGGCGGTGGCGGCTGACGAGATCGGCGCGGGCCGGCTCGATCACCGGGTGGAGGTGGAGACCGGCGACGAGTTCGGCTCGCTCATCGACGCGTTCAACCGGATGGCCGGTGAAGTCTCGGCCAGTCGCCGCCGTCTCGAACAATCAGCCGTCGAGCTCGAACGGAAGCACCAGGACGTCGAAGGTCGGCGTCGATACGTCGAAACGATTCTCGATCGGCTCGGGACCGGCGTGATCTCGATGGATGCCGGTGGCAGCGTTCGCACCTGGAATGCCGCCGCATCGCGCCTGCTCGGGATCGATGCGCACGTGCTCGGGCAGCCGGCGGCCGCGGTGTTCGGGTCGCAGGAGTTGAAGCCGCTCGCGCTCGCCATCGACGACGCATCCCGCAATCGCGAGGACCGGCGCCCGCAGGACGTGTCGATTACGCGGGAGGGGCGCGAAGTCCACCTGGCGGTGATGGCCACCCGGCTTCGCCGCGACGATGGCGGGAGCGACGGGCTGGTGATCGTGCTCGACGACGTGTCGCCGCTCGTGCGGGCGCAGCGCGTGGCGGCGTGGCGCGAGGTCGCGCGACGGCTGGCTCACGAAATCAAGAACCCGCTGACGCCGATTCAGCTGTGCGCGGAGCGCCTGCGCCGCCACTTCTCGCAGGCTCCTCCGCCGATGCGGAGCCTGGTCGACGAATGCACGACGACGATCGTCGGCGAGGTCGAATCGCTCAAAGGGCTGGTCGACGAGTTCTCGCAGTTCGCCCGCATGCCGGCGCCGCGCGCCGTGCCGACGCGGCTCCATGCCCTGCTCGACGACGTGCTCGTCTTGTATCAGGGCGTGTGTCCAGAGGTGGTGTTCCGCCGGCGCTTCGCGAGCGAGCTGCCGCAGGTGGCGCTCGATCCCGAGCAGATCCGGCGGGTGATCATCAATCTGATCGACAACGCGATCGAAGCCATGGACCGCCGGGGCACGCTCGATCTCGAGACCCATCACGATGCGGTGCGCAGAACCGTGCGCGTCGTGGTCGCTGACGATGGGCCTGGCATTCCCGCCGCAGGACGCGAGAAGCTCTTTCTGCCACACTATTCGACCAAGCAGCGCGGCAGCGGACTCGGTCTGGCGATTGTGCGGCGTATCGTCTCCGAGCACGGAGGCGGGATCGAGGTCACTGACAATCCGCCGCATGGTGCGCGGTTCGTGATCGAACTACCGTGTTGAACATGTCTGATTCGGGCCGCCTGCCGCCTTCGCTGTTCTGCAGCTTCGGCGAGCCAGGGAGTGCCCCCTACGTATGCCATCGATTCTGATCGTCGACGACGAGCCCGGCGTCCGCAGCTCGTTGACCGGGGTGCTTCGAGACGAGGGGTACGACGTCGACTCCGCCGAGACCGGCGAGGCCTGTCTCGAGCGGCTCGCCACTCAGGTCTACGACGTCGTCGTCCTCGACATCTGGTTGCCGGGGATGGACGGGCTCGCGACGCTCGCCCGGATGCGTGAGCGGCAGAACGATGCGCAGGTCGTGATCATCTCCGGTCACGGCAACGTCGAGTCCGCCGTGCGCGCCATCAAGATGGGCGCATTCGACTTCGTGGAGAAGCCGCTCTCGCTGGAGAAGACGGTGCTGGTGGTGCGCAATGCGCTGCGGCAGCGGCATCTCGAGGCCGAGAACCTCGAGCTGCGTGCCCGGGTCGATGCACAGCACGTGATGATCGGCGAGAGCTACGGCATGGCGCGCCTGCGCGAGCAGGTCGCCATGGCCGCGCCGACCAACGGTCGCGTGCTCATCTTCGGCGAGAACGGCACCGGCAAGGAGCTGGTCGCCCGCAACATCCACGCGTTGAGTCGTCGTCGCACGGCCCCCTTCGTCGAGGTCAACTGCGCTGCGATTCCCGAGGAGCTGATCGAGAGCGAGCTCTTCGGCCACGTGCGCGGCGCCTTCACGGGCGCAGTCGCCGATCGGCGCGGCAAGTTCGAGATGGCACACGGCGGCACGATCTTCCTCGACGAGATCGGGGACATGAGCCTGAAGACACAGGCCAAAGTCCTGCGCGTGCTCCAGGAGCAGGTGATGGAGGCCGTCGGTGGATCGACGCGGATTCGCGTCGACGCCAGGGTCCTGGCCGCGACCAACAAGGATCTGCCCTCGGAGATCCGCACCGGACGATTCCGTGAGGATCTCTACTTCAGACTCAACGTCGTTCCGATCTTCGTACCGCCGCTGCGCGAGCGCGTCGAGGATGTGCCGCTGCTCGCCGATCACTTCATGGCGATGCTCGCCCGCGAATACGGACGACGGCCGAAAGTGTTCGACTCCGATGCGGTGCTCACGCTGCAGCGCTACGCGTGGCCGGGCAACGTCCGCGAGCTGCGCAATCTCGTCGAGCGGTTGATGATCATGGTGCCGGGCGATCGCGTGTCGTCGCGCGATCTCCTGTTTCTCGAATCGAGCGGTCCGCGCTCGACCGCGGCGTTGACGACGGCGAAGCCGGCGATCTTGACGCCGCTGCACGACGCCAGGGACGAGTTCGAGAAGCAGTACATTCTTCGGGCGCTCGCGGCGCAGCAGGGCAACATGTCGCGTACCGCGGAAGTGCTCGGCGTCGAACGCAGCAATCTGTATCGCAAGATGCGCGCGTTCGGCATCATGCCGGCGCGGCGGGTCGAGGAAGAGGAAGGTGCCTAGCGAACGCGGCCAGGCCGCCGCTCGTCCGCGCGTGCGTGACGACATCCCGACGCCGGCGCTCATCGTCGATGCCGCGGCGCTCGATCGCAACATTGCGCGCATGGCGCGATTCTTCAGCACCGGCCGGTGCCGGCTCCGTCCGCACTTCAAGGCCCACAAGACTCCCGAGATCGCGCGCCGCCAGCTCGCCGCCGGATCGTGCAGCGGGCTCACGTGCGCGACCGTCGACGAAGCAGAGATCGTGGCGCCGTTCTGTCACGATGTGCTGATCGCGAACGAGATCGTCGGAACATCGAAGTGGGCTCGAGTTGCCGCGTTACAGCGGCGAACGACAGTGACCGTCGCGATCGATTCGGTCGAGGGTCTCGAGGGGCTTGCCACCGCCGCGCGTGCCGAAGGCGTCCGTATCGGCGTGTTGATCGATCTCGACGTCGGGCAGGGGCGCTGCGGTGTCGCGCCGGGCGACGCGCTTCGACTGGCGCAGCAGGCGGACGCAACCGGCGGCGTCGTGTTGCGCGGGGTCATGGGATACGAAGGTCACATACAGCCGATCCGCGATCGAGTCGAGCGCGAGGCCCGTGCACGGGGCGCGATGAGCGCGCTCGTCGCCGCGGCCGAGCAGCTGCGACGAGCGGAGCTCTCGTGCGACATCGTCTCGGCGGGTGGGACCGGCACGTACGACATCAGCAGCCGCGTCGACGGCATTACGGAAATACAAGCCGGTTCATATGCGTTGATGGACACCGACTATGCAGCGGTTCAGGTTCCGTTCGAGCAGGCGTTCTGGGTGCTCGGTACGGTCGTAAGCCGGCCATCGCCTGATCGGTGTGTGGCCGACTGCGGCCACAAGGCGATGACCAAGGATCACGGGCTTCCGTCGGTCCACGGCATCGACGGCGCCACGGTGACGGCGCTCAACGACGAACACGCCACGATCGCGCTGCCACCTGCAGCGTCGATCGCCGTCGGCAGTCTCGTGCAGCTCGTGCCCTCGCACACCGATCCCACCGTCAATCTTCACGACGTGTTCTACGTCGTCGAGGGTGAGCGCGTGATCGATGTCTGGCCGATCGAGCGAGGCTATGCGGAACAGCATGCCGCCCGCGCACGCGCGGGGGAGCCCGTGTCACCGTCGGTGCGGTGACCCATGCTCACACCTGGTCGCGACGAACGCACATTGCGCAGGCTTCGCACGCTGTGCCTGGCGCTGCCTGAGACGAGCGAAACAGCCTCGTGGGGGCATCCGAACTTCAAGGCGGGCACCCGCACATTCGTCGCCTTCGAACGGGTCAAGGGCCAACCGTCGATCGCGTTTCGACTCGAACCCACCGACGTTGCCCGCCTGCTCCGACGCAAGGAATTTTTCACGACGCCGTATGGGCGCGGATTGTGGGTCAGCCTCCGCGCCGACGGTCCCCTCGACTGGAAATCTGTGAAAGACCTGATCGTTCGCAGTTATCGCCTGGTTGCGCTCAAACGGATGCTGCGCGCCCTCGATCTGCGATAATCTGGCGCCCCCCAAGCCCGCCGGAGAAAGGACGGTCACACATGCGTTACACGATGATGCGAGGCGGTGATCAGGATGCGTTGATGGCGGGGCTGCTCGAAATGCCCGATATGCTCGAGGTGAGCTTCGGGTCGCTCTCGGATGACGATGCGGCACGCCCTGGCCCCGATGGCGTGTCACCGGTGGAAATCTGCTGGCATCTCGCGGATCTCGAGGCCGAAGGCTACGCGGTGCGCATCAAGCGTCTCCTCGGCGAGGACCAGCCAAAACTGCCTGACTTCAATGGAGCGGTGATCGCGAAAACGCGAAACTACAGCCGTCTTCCTCTGGGCGATGCGCTCAACCTGTTTCGATACGTGCGTCGTACGAACGTCGCCATCCTGCGGCAACTGACCGATGAACAGTGGCTGCGTTCGGGTACGCAGGAGGGCGTGGGCCGTGTCTCGCTGTGCGACGTGCCGTCGATGATGGCCCAGCACGACGCCAGCCATCGCAAGGAAGTCATCGCGTGGGTCGCAAATCGTGCGGCAGCCGGACGGGGACTCGCGACATGGACTTGATCCTCAAGCTGGAGCAGCGGGAAGAAATCCTCCGAGCCGTCAGGGCGATCGAACGACAGCTCATGAGCGTGCACGACACTCCCAGCACGCGAGCGATCTCTATGATCAGCACGAACCCTGCCGCGATTCGGATGAAGCTGAGCGATCCGCTGCCGGGCAGTTCGAACTAGCGTGTAGTCGGATGTATTCAACGATTTCTAGAGCGGGCCGCCCGTTGGTTGGCCCGCGGATTCGCAGTCGCGACAACGGAGCGCCTGCTACAGATGTGATCCAGCCAGTCCATTAGAAAAAGAAATAACACCCGACTGCGCCGACGATCGTCATCGACAATCCCCACGCGAGCAGCTTGTTGTAGGTCGGCCGCACCTGCGACATATCGGAGATGCCAGCCAGGCACATCGCCCCCGTCGTCGACAGCGGCGACATGTCCACCAGGTGCGCACCGATGTTCATCGAGGATGCGACGCTGTAGGCATCGCCGCCCAGTCGCGCGATCAGTCCCGGGACGGTCGGGAGGAATGTCGGGAGCACCACACCCGATGTGCTGCTGTACACCGAGATGAGGCCGGTGACAAACGCAATGACGCCCGTCAGTGTTCCCGGTGTCGCGATCTTCGCGAGCAGCTCGGTAAAGAGATCGAGGCCGCGGGTCTTCTCGAGCAGTGCGACCAGCACGCTCACGCCGCTGACCATGAGAATCGGCGTCCAGGGCATGCGGCGGATCGACTGATTGTGGTCGGCGATTTTCAGCGCAGCCAGCACGACGGCGCCGGTGAATGCCGCCATGCCGATGTCGGCTTTGAACACCAGCACCACGACCAGCACGCAGCCGATCACGAACAGCGTGACCCAATGCTGCACCGTGAATCGCGTGTCGTCAGTATCTGAATCTCCTCCCTGAAAGCGGTTCCTGAACAGCCGCCATCCGCCGAACAGGAAGTAGCCGGCAAAGGCGACCATCGCGTGTGCAATCAGATTGAGCACGTAGGTCCGCCACTCGTGGCCAGCGAGCCCGATGCCGTTCATCAGACGCGTGACGATGATGCCGGTCGGCGCGAACGGCGAGAGCGAACCTGATTGGGCGCCGTTGCCCACCATGATCGCCATGAGGAACGGTGGAATCGACGCGCGCATCCCAACCGCCATCGCCATGGGTGCGAGCATCGACGCCGTGGCGACGTTGCCCGGTCCTGCTGACGCGATGAGGCCGGCCAGTACGAAGAACATGATCGGCATGAGGCCGGTGTTGCCACGGCAGACTCGGACCGCTGCGTGCGCGACGCGATCCAATGTGCCATTGAGCTGCGCCTGCGTGAAGAGCAGCGTGACACCGGCCAGCGTCAGGAACAACTGCACCGGAAAGCCACCGAACACATCGGCAATCCGCATCCCGCCGAAATAGACGCCGACGATCCACGCCAGTGCCAGTCCGAGCACGCCGACGTTGACCTCGCTGAAGCAGCTCACCACCATCGCGACGACCAGCGCCCCAAGCGACAACCACGCCAGATTCATGGCTCGATCAATCCGCGCAGCAGGACCGCAGGGTGAACCGCGCTCTGCCCGGTGAAATCGTGAATCTGATGCCGGCACGACGTTCCGGCAGCGACCACGACGGCATGTGCCGCCTTCGCTCGAATGGAGGGAAACAGTTTGCGCTCGCCGATCGCCTGTGACACGTCGTAGTGCGTCTTCGCGTACCCGAACGAGCCGGCCATGCCGCAGCATCCCGCATCGAGATCCACGACCTGCGCATTCGGAATGGTCGAGAGCAGCGCTTTCGACGGTGCCACCAGCCCCATCGATTTCTGATGGCAGTGGCCGTGGAGCAGGATGGTGCCCGGTCTCGACCGAAGGGCGAGACGCGATGCGCGCGCGGCCACGAATTCCTCGAAGAGGACGCTGGCACGGGCGACGGTTTCGGCCTTGCGCCGAGCCTCGCCACGCAACAGCGCCGGTGCATCCTCGCGCACCGCCGAGAGGCAGCTTGGTTCGCAGAACACAATCGGCCGTCCAGCCTCGGCGTCCGCGTACAACACGTTCGCATTTCGCTCCACCAATTCACGCGCGCTCGCAAGGAGGCCCTTCGAGATCTGTGGGCGGCCGCAACAGTGGTTGCCCGCGAGCGCAGTGCGTACGCCAGCGGCCGCCAAGACATCGAGCGCGGCCTCGCCAATCTCGGGGTCGTAGTGATTCGTGAATGTGTCGTTGAAGAGCAGCACGTCTGGTGCGGTTGCGGCGTCCCGGCTGAACCGACTTCGCACGCGCCGCGCGAGCGTGCGGCGCGTGAACCGCGGCAGGCGACGGCGTCGATCGATCCCGACGATGTGCTCGTTGAGGACGCGAGCGGGCGCGCTACCGGCAACCCAGTTCGAGACAGGTGCCAGGCGGCTGCCCCAGACGGCCGCCGAATGTGCATTCCCAAGAACGCGAGCCTCGAGCGAGGTGCCGTGACGCTGCCAGTAGTCGGCGAGGAACTCGCTCTTGAAGCGTGCGACATCGACACCGACCGGGCATTCGGCTTTACACGCGCGGCACTCGAGACACAGGTCGAGCGTCTCGTAGACGCCCCGATCGCCCAGCCCCGCCTCGCCGAGCCGGCCCGCCATCGTCAAGCGCAGCATGTTGGCGCGCCCGCGGGTCGAATGCTGCTCTTCGCGTGTCGCCATGTACGACGGACACATCGTGCCTTCGAGCGTCTTGCGGCAGGCGCCGAGTCCGCTGCACATCTCCACCGCCCCGGCCAGGCCGCCGCTCTCGAAGTCGAAAAAGGTCGTTGGCTGGATTGGAGAGTAGCGCGGCCCGAACCGCAGGTTGGCTGTGAGCGGCGGCGCATCGACGATCTTGCCGGGGTTGAGCAGGCTGTTCGGATCGAAGGTGCGCTTGATCGCCCGGAACGCTTCGTACAGGACCGGTCCGAACATCTTTTCCATGAACGGGCTGCGCACGAGGCCGTCACCATGTTCGCCTGACAGCGCGCCGCCGTACTCGAGCACGAGATCGGAGATGTCGTTCGCGATCGCCTCGAAGCGTTTCACTCCCGTCTCCGTCTTCATGTTGACGACGGGGCGCACGTGCAGACAACCGACAGAGGCGTGGGCGTACACGCCGGCCGTCGTCCCGTGCCGTTCCACGATGGCGAGGAAGCGCTCGATGTAATCGCGCAGGCGTTCGGGAGCGACCGCCGTGTCCTCCACGAACGATAACGACTTGGCATCGTCTTTCATCGCCATCGAGAGGCCGAGGCCGGCCTCGCGCAGGCTCCAGATGCGCGCCTGTGCGGCGGGATCGAGCGCATGGTGATAGCGATACCCGAAGTGGTGTTCGCGAAGATCTCGTTCGAGCGCCTGCAGGCGCGGCGGGAGCTCGTCTGCCCGGTCGGCGTAGAACTCCACGCACAACAGCGATGCCGGATCGCCGTCGATGAAGCTCTGTCGCAGCCCTTCGAGCAGCGCGCTCTGTCGCGTGTAGTCGAGGATCGACTTGTCCATTACTTCGACCGCCGATGGACGGTGTCGAAGAATCAGCGGGGCGGCGGCGAGCGATTCGAGCAGGCTGGCGAATTGAATCGCGAGCACCGCCTTGGCGGCGGGCAGCGGCACGAGATTCACCCTCGCGGACAGCACGACGCCGAGCGTGCCTTCGGAGCCGACCATCAGCTTCGCGAGGTTGAACGGCCGATCGGCCGTGATGAACTCGTCGAGATTGTAGCCGCCGACGCGGCGGAGCACTTTCGGAAAGCGGCGTTCGATCTCTTCACGATTCCGCGACGCGACATCCTGCACGATGCGGTAGCAGCGGGACTCGAGCGAGTTGCCCGCGCACTTCGCCCGAATCTCTTCCGGACCGACCGGGCCGAACTCGACGACCGATCCGTCGGAGAGCACGACCTCCTGCGCGATGACGTGATCGATCGTCTTGCCGTAGTACACCGATCGAGCCCCGCTCGAGTTGTTGGCCATCATGCCGCCGAGGGTGGCGCGACTGGCGGTGGAGACGTCGGGGGCGAACCGCAATCCAAGCGGGCGGAGGTGCGCGTTCAACTCGTCGAGGACGAGGCCCGGCTCGACGCGCGCCCATCGTTCGGCGGCGTTGATCTCGATGATCGACCGAAGATATTTCGAGGCGTCGACGACGAGCCCCGGACCGATCGCCTGGCCGGCTTGAGAGGTGCCACCGCCACGCATCGTGATCGGGCAGCGGAACCTGGAGCAGATGCGAACGAGCTGGATCAGATCGTCGCGCGATCGCGGGAGGACCACGCCCAGCGGTTCGATCTGGTAGACGCTGGCGTCGGTCGCGTAGAGCGCTCGCGAGACGCGATCGAAGCGAACCTCTCCCTCGAGTTCGGCGGCGATCGCTCGCTCGAGCGCGGCGATGTCGACATGGCGAACGTCGGCGCCCGTCTGTGACGCCGGATCCGCCTGCGCGACCGTCATAGCGCGCCGAGTCCCTCGCGAAGTCGATCGAGCCCACGCGTCAGCGTCTCACCCCCGCTGGCGAACGACACCCGCAGCGTGCCTTCGCCGCCAGGCCCGTACGCGGCGCCATGAATGACGGCGACGCCGGCGTCGAGCAGCAATCGCTTTCTGATCTCGTCGGACAGGACGCCGGTGTCGCGTGCGTCGACCATCGCGAAAAAGCCGCCCTCTGGCGCCAGCACTCGCACGCGGCGCACCGACGCGAGCGCGGCGAGCACGCGTTGACGACGCCCCGCGTACTCGGTCCGCATGTCCGCGACGGCATCCTGTGGACCGGTAAGCGCCACGGCCGCGGCATCCTGAATGAACGTCGCCGGCCCACGGCTCGCCTGCTGCAAGTGGAGGAACATCGCCTGCGTGATCGGCGCCGGCGCGGCGCAATAGCCGACACGCCAGCCGGTCATGGCGTACGTTTTCGAAAGACTGTTGATGACGATCGTGTGCGCCTTGGCCTCGGGCGCGAGCGCGGCTGGAGACAGATGTGTCGAGCCGTTGTACGTGATCGCTTCGTAGATCTCGTCGCTGAGGAGCGTCAGCCCCCGGCGTATCACAAGATCCGCGATCGCCTCCAACTCGTGCCTGCGCATGACCGTGCCGACCGGGTTCCACGGCGTGTTGAGCAGCAGCACACGCGACTTCGACGTCAACGCCGACTCGATTGCGTCGGCCGTCAGCGTAAAGCGACCATCGTCGATCGATGATCGCACCGGCCTGGCACAGCCACCGGCAAGCGCAATCGGCGAACGATAGGCGTCGTAGATCGGATCGGGCAGCAGGACTTCATCGCCGTCGTTCACGACCGCCATGAGCGCGACGTAGATGCCCAGCGTCGCACCGGTCGTGACGAGAATCTCCGAACCCGGGTCGTACGTGATCCCGTTGTCGCGCGCGAGTTTCGCGGCGACCGCCTCACGCAGCGGCATCTCACCGCGATTGTCGGGATACCGCGTGCGCCCCGCCTTCATCGCCCGCGCCGCGGCCTCGACGATATGAGCCGGCGTATCGAAGTCGGGCTCACCGCGCATCAGCGACACGACCGTCCGGCCGCCCGCCTGGGCCTCTCGGATTTCAGCGAGAACTCTGTTGACGGCGGTGGGAACGAGATGCTGAGAGCGGCCGGAGCCTTGGATGATCGACAGACGACGGAGTGTAGCTTGAAAGTGGAAAAAGTGGAAAAGCTCCGCGATCGGTGCGATCCCTGCGTTGATCCATTTACCGGCCGATCCAGTAAGCGATCTTGAAGAGGATGACGTCATCGCCGGGCGCGCCGAACATCCGTCTGACATCGCGGCCGGGGGCGAAGATGCCGGGATCGCTGCTGTCCTGCTGCTGTCTCGTCCAGACGGCGTAGAAGTTCGAGCCAGGGCGGAACTCCCATCTGAAGACGGCATTGAGGCGCAGCGACTTGAAGTTGTAGTCGGGATTGTCGAACGTGAAGGGACGCGCGGCGCCCGCGTTGCCATCGGGGTCCGCGGTGTACGTCTGCGCGACCGGATCGAACGACAGCGTGCTCGCGCCTTGTCCGTACTGAAGGAAGTCCAGCGTCCTCGGTCGCGCCAGCTCTTTGAACCCGACGTAGTCACCGGTCGCGACGAGTGGCTGCAGGTAGACCTGCAGCGACACGTGCGGCGTGAAGATGACGTTCGCGCGGGTCGTCATCGCGATCTGCCACTGATCGATGCCGGCAAAGACGTAACGGCCACCGTAGGTCGCGAGCGCCGTGGGGTCGAGGACCGTCTCTACGTACTGCGCGATTCCATACGAACGGTTCCATTCGGGGCCAACCGAGATCAGCATGCGGTCGGCTGGCTTCAGATTGACGTTGAGACCGATACTGCGGCTCCAGCCTCCGCGCACGTTCCAGCTGTACGAGTTGTTCACGTCCATCGAGAACGGTTTACGCCCATCGGTACCGAGGTTCCACGTGATCCCGCGATCGGCCGCGTTCTCGGCGAGCGGGCCGCCGCGCGTCAATCGATCGTCGAGCGAACGTCTGTTGACGATCGCGTTCACACCCGCGTTCCAGTAGTTCATGAACGTGAAGCTCGCGTTGCCCATGGTGCCGTCGCTCTGGAGCTCGCGGTTGAAGTTCCACACCCAGAACTTCGAGAGCCAGACGTTGCGCGAACGAATCACCTTGCCCGGCGTCACGTTGCGCCAGATCAGCACGCCGTGCGCGCCGGCGCGATCGCCGGTCGTGTGAAAACCGAGATCGTTCGACTCGAACCCGGGACTCACGCCCCACAGTGAAGCGTTCACCTGGAGGAGACCGCTGTTGCGATTCAGACTCAGTCGGCCGGAGTATCCACCGAGCGAGGTGGCCGTCGGATCGAGATGCACCTGCGGCGCATCGGGACGCTGGTAGTAGCGCTGCGGGGCACGCTGCAGGGCGAGGATCGACTCGCGCGATCCGTCGACCCGGCTGCCTTCGACATTCCCGGTGATCACCCAGTCTTTGTCGTGATCGAGGAAGAAGTAGCCATCGCCTCCGACGACGTAGGCGCCGCCCACTAACGCGGCCTGCGCGACCGGTTCATCGAGGCGGCGTGAAACAGCGGTGGCAAGAAACCCTGCACCAGCGCGGCGGCCGATGTCGCGTTGCACCCGGGCGACCGCGTAGTTCGAGAACGGTTCGACCAGCGCCTTGCCGTCGACGAAGTCGGTGCTGGTGCGCGCCGTCTCGCGGCTCGTAATCGCCTCCAGCAGGCCGACACTCCAACCGCTGCTGGTTTTCCCGGTCAGCTTGGCGGCGCCGAGAATCGTCGTCGCTTTCGGCGGATCGACGAAGTCGCCCGACGCCTCCAGCTGCGGCGCGCGGCCGATCCGGCGGGAATAGAAGATCTGCGGCTCCGAGTTGTTGAAGCCCCAGAAGCTGTTCGATCCGAGGCGGCCGAAATTCCCGAAGATCTGCGCGCCCTCGAGGAAGAACGCGCGCTTCTCGGGGAAGAATGTCTCGAAGGCGGTGAGGTTCACCACCGCGGGGTCGACTTCGACTTGTCCGAAATCGGGATTCACCGTTGCGTCGGCGGTCAGATTGCTCGTCACCCCCCACTTCATGTCGAGCCCGGCCGAGGCGAATATGCGCGAGCCGTCGTTGAACGGATCGCCCAGCTTGCCCGGGGTGACGAACTCGGTGCGTTGAGCCGTGTAGGGGAGCAGTTCGAGGCGGCGGGCGGGCTTGAGGCCGTCGAACCCTTCCAGGTCGACCATGCGCGAGACGAGGCCGGTCTCGCTCTTCGGCACCATCTCGAGCCACACGGACTCGTTCTTCCGCCGGATGTACCGCGCGATATTGATGCCCCACGTCTGGTGATCGTCCGAAGGGAAGCGGAGCTGCGACAACGGAATGCGCATCTCCACCGACCACCCGTCGGCATCGACGCTGACCCGCGATTGCCACACGGCGTCCCAGCTCATGTCGTTCCACGTGTCGTTGTAGAGCACGCCATCGCTTTGCACGTTCGAGGCGGTTACCTGAAACATCGCCCCCGTCAGGTGGTCGTGCATCGCATCGAGATAGATCGTCAATCGGTCGGCGTCGGCATCGCCGTCGCGCGTCGCCAGCCGCCTGCTGACGCGCGTCGCTTCTCGATCGAACAAATGCGCTCCGACGTAGAGCGCCGAGTCGTCATAGAGCAGTCGTATTTCGGTGTCCTCGGTCGCCGGCCTGCCTTCATCGGGATCCTGTTGTGTGAACTCCTTGAGGACTTCGGCCGAGGACCAGACCTCGTCGGTGAGCTTGCCGTCGATGACAGGCGGACGCGCCGCGCGCGTCACGTGAAAGGTGCGCACGATTCTCGCGGGTTGCGCCGCACCTGGGGCAGGCCAGCCGAGGAGCAGGCCCATGGCCAGCAGTGTCACGCCGCGAGTACAGATCTTACGGAAAGCAGGCGGCACGGCGCGGGCTACGCAAAGGGAATGCCGCGCTAATCCGCATTGCGGAGACGACGCTCGAGGATCTGCGACGGCGAGAATCGCTCGAGCTGCAGGTAATGCTGCGCGGCAGCGACGAGCGCCGCCTCGGGAGTCAGACCGATGATCTCGCTCTCGAGGATGCTCACGCCATAGCGCTGCGCTTCGCGGGACACGGCGTCAAAGACCCGGTGGATCGGCGTCTTCTCGTGGTTCGTCAGATTCATCGACACCTGAACGATGCCGCGATCCTCGAGCGCAATCCCCATCGCTTTGACATATCTGAAGCCACCGCTGCTGTGGCGCACCGCCGCAGCGATCTTCTTTGCCACATCGAGGCGATCGGTCGCGAGGTTGATGTTGTACGCGATGAGCGGCATCCGCGCACCGATCACGCTTGCACCGGCCGTCGGGTGTGGCCGGGCGGGACCGAAGTCAGGCGCCCATTCCGGAGCACGGATCTTCGCGGCCAGCCCCTCGAATTCGCCGCGACGGATGTCCTCGAGGTTGCGGCGGGACGCCCGCGAGGCGGCTTCTTCGTAGAGAAAGATCGGGATCTGGAAGCGCAATGCGACCTCGGACGCGACGTCCTTCGCGAGCGTCACGCAGTCGGCCATGGTGACCCCTTCAATCGGGATGAACGGCACGACGTCGACCGCCCCCAGACGCGGATGCTCGCCGGTGTGCGATCGGAGATCGATCTGTCGCGACGCCTGATCGAAGAGGGTGAGCACGGCCGCCTTGAGCGGCGCCGCGTCGCCGGCCAGGGTCAGGACCGATCGGTTGTGCGCCGGATCGGACGACCAGTCGAGGAGTCGCACCCCGTCGACGTGCGCGACGGCATCGGTGATCGACTTCACCACGTCGGCGCGACGGCCTTCGCTGACGTTGGGAACGCACTCGATGATCGCCACGCCCTGCTTGTATCACAGGCGGTCTCGACGACAATCGATCGCGTCTGGCACGTTCGAAGTGTCGTTGACCGAGGCGTCGAATTGCCCGATAATCATGCCACCCCGGCGCGCGTTGAGGCCGCGGTGAACACGGTCGACCAGCGGATGTCCGAACCGCTTCGCACTGATCCGGCAGATCTCCGCCCGCGCCAAGGCTCCGGCGCACAGGACGGCCCGCTGAGCGAGGCCGATCGCGCCGCGCGTATCGAGGAGCTCCTGCTGTCCGGCCTCGATCAGTATTTCGGTGGTCATTACGAACAGGCGATCAACATCTGGACGCGAGTCGCGTTTCTCGAGCGCGGCCACGGCCGTGCCCGTGCGTACATCGAGCGCGCGCGCGACGCGCTCGCCGAGCGTCAGCGGGAATCGGAGGAACTGCTCCATGCCGGCGTCGCCGCGTACCACGAGGGTGACCTCGAAAAGGCACGTCAGCTGTTGACGCGGGCCGTCGACGAGGGCGGCCCCAATGAAACGGCGCTCGTGTTTCTTCAGCGCGTCAGCCGCGCCGATCTCGCGTCCGAGCCGCCGCCATCCGGCTCCGCGCACACTCGTCGCCGCCGTCCCGAGGCTCGTAGTCCTGCAGGGGAAGGGTCGCGCACAGGATGGCTGCTGACGGTCGGTGCCTCCGCTCTCGTCTCCGCTGTCATCGTGTTTGGCGCGCTTGCGGTGCGTTCGTGGATCGTCGAGTTGCCGGTCTCGGGCCCGCCGACTGAACGGGCGGTCGGCGATCGGCTTCCGGTGGTGCGCGGGTCCGATATGCGGCTGGCCCGCGCGCGTGATTTGTACTTGCGTGGACTTCCGCACGATGCGCTTCGAGTTCTCGGCGACGTGGACATTGCCGATCCGCTGCGTGGCGAAGCAGATCGGCTGACGGCTGACATCCAGCGCGGCCTGCTCGGCATCGCCCCGCGGGAGTCGACCGCCCCGGCAGCGGGGGGAGACGCGCGATGAAGTGTCCGAAGTGCAACTATCTCGGGTTCGAGACCGGCGACCGCTGCAAGAACTGCGGCTACGATTTCTCGCTGCTGGCGTCGGTGTCTCCATCCATCGATCCGGCGTTGACGATGCGCGAGGCCGCCGACCATCAGCCCCCGCAGGAGATCTGGCTCGATCGAATCGACACGGGTCTGAGCACGGTCGCCGTGCGAACGGCGAAGGAATCCATGGGTGCATCGAGCCCTTCGACCACGGTGGCGACGCCTGCGCCGCCGCAGACGCCGGTGCCGCAAACGCCAGACCCGTCGTTCCCGTTGTTCACATCGCACGGCGAGGAAGACGACGAGCCGCTGATCAAGGTGCCGTCGGCGCCTCGGCCGCCGTTGGCAGTTCGACGCACGCCGGACCTCCCGCGGTTTCTGACGTCGACGAGAGTGTTCGACCAGGACGAAGCGCGCCTGAGGCTCGAACCGTCAGAGGTGTCGGCACACGAACTGGCCGAGCCTGATATGCGCGTCGCGGACGTAGACGCGCCAGAGGTGATTGTCTCGAGTCTGACGCGGCGGGCGGTCGCGGGCCTGATCGATCTCGCGATCCTGTTTGGCATCGACTTCCTGGTCGTGTATTCCACGCTCCGCATGTCAGCGCTCACGATCAGCGACTGGAGGCAGCTGCCGCCGGTGCCGATCCTCGCGTTCCTCGCGCTCGTGAAGCTGTCGTATTTCGGCGCGTTCACCGCCGCATGCGGACAGACCATCGGCAAGATGGCGATGAAGATCCGGGTCGTGGGTGAAGACGCCCCGCTCGATCCGGCACGGGCGGCACGACGCACGCTCGTCAGCGCAGTGTCTCTGCTCGCCGTTGGCGCGGGCTTCATTCCTGTTCTGGTCGATCCCTACCGTCGCGCACTGCACGATCGCGCGGCTGGGACCCGCGTCGTAGAATTGCCACCCGTATAGGACCTCCGTAGGTCAAAGGGCCCTGACCTTTTGACCTTTGACCTTTGCCCTTTGACCTACACAATTCACTAATGCGTCGACTTGGCGTGTTCATCGCCACGTGTGGCTACATCGGATACGCCCCATTTGCCCCGGGCACCTTTGGCTCGGCCGCGGGTCTCCTGGTGTTCTTCCTCGTTCGAAGTACGGGGTCGATCCCGATCGAGCTCGCCCTCATCGTGTTGCTGTTTGCGATCGGAGTCTGGAGCGGGAACGAGGCGGAACAGCACTTCGGCCGGGTCGATCCGGGTCCCGTTGTCGTCGACGAAGTCGTCGGCATGTTGATCACGCTCGCGTTCATCCCCGTGAACCTGGCGGGAGCGATCGTCGGCTTTCTGCTGTTCCGCGTGCTCGATGTATTCAAGCCGTGGCCATCCGGCCGCTTCGAGCAGCTGCCTGGCGGGCTGGGCGTGATGGCCGATGATGGCATGGCCGCGATATACGGCAATCTCGCGATGCGTGCGCTGATCGCGCTGGCGCCTGGATGGCTCGCATGAAGCCGCTCTCGCGCGCGGCGATCATCGCCGTCGGCAGCGAGCTCCTGAGCCCATCGAAGCTCGACACCAACTCGCTCTTCGTCACCGAGCGGTTGAACGAGCTCGGCATCGATGTGACTTCGAAGGCGATCGTCGGCGACGACCGCGAGGAACTGACGCGGCTGCTCGCCGGCCTGCTCGAACGAGTGGACCTCGTCATCCTCTGCGGCGGTCTCGGTCCGACCGATGACGATGTCACGCGTGAGGCCGTGGCGGAGGCGCTGGGCCGGCCGCTGGCCGAAGACGAGGCGATCACCGCGTTTCTCCGGGCCCGCTTTGCCACGCGTGGATTCGCGATGCCGATGCCCGAGAACAATCGGCGCCAGGCGATGGTGCCAGCCGGCGCGCGGGTGATCCAGAACCCGCGCGGCAGCGCGCCGGGCCTGTGGATCGAACAGGACGATCGCGTGGTGGTGCTGCTGCCAGGTCCGCCGCGCGAGCTCAGGCCGATGCTGACCATGCTCACCGAGGGATGGCTGCGTGAGCGGGCGTTGGGGTCACCGCTCATCCGTCGTCTCATCAGGGTCACCGGGCGCTTCGAATCGCAGGTCGATGAAGTGCTCGCGCCGCTGTACAAGACATGGGCCGGGCGGGTTCCTCCAATCGCGGCCACCATTCTCGCGACGCCCGGCGCGATCGAACTGCACCTCTCGGCTCGTCACGCGTCTCTGGAATCGGCGACGCGCGCGCTCGATGAGGCGGTCGCCGAAGCGGTGGCGGCGATCGGCTCGAATGCATACAGCACCGACGGCCGTCAGCTCGAGGAGATCGTCGGCGAGCTGCTCGTGGCGCAAGGCTTGCGCATTGGCGTCGCCGAGTCGTGCACCGGAGGGCTCATCACGTCGCGGCTCACCGACGTTCCCGGCAGCTCGCGCTACGTCGACGCGTCGATCGTCACATACAGCAACGACTCCAAACACCATCTGCTGGGCGTGCCGTCGTCGCTCATCGAACAGCATGGTGCAGTCAGTGAACCGGTAGCGATCGCGATGGCCGATGGCATCAGACGTCGCGCGCCCGCGGATATAGGTGTCGGCGTCACCGGTATCGCCGGTCCTTCAGGAGGCACTCCGGAGAAGCCCGTGGGCACGGTGGTGGTTGCCGTTGCGACCGCATCCGATCAACGCGTCCGGACGTTCCGGTTTCACGGCGAGCGCGCGCAGGTGAAGTTTCAAGCGGTGCAATCGGCGCTCGACATGGTCAGGCGGATGCTGCTCGATGCGGCTGTTCACCGGCATTGAGCTCGATGCCGAGGTCGTCGGTGCGACCGGCGATCTGATCGACGAGCTCGCACGGCGGGCCGGGCGTCAGGCGCCCCGCGCACGAGTTGCGTGGATCACGCGGGAGCGATTGCACGTGACGGTGCGATTCATCGGCCACACCGATGAGGCCGGCTACGCCCGGATTCGTGCTGTGCTCGAGCCGCCGATCGAGGTCCAACCCTTTTCGTTGAAGGTCGAGCGGCTCGGCTGGTTTCCCCCGAGTGGACAGCCGAGAGTGCTCTGGGCCGGACTGGTGGCGGATGCGAGTTTGGACGCTGTCGAGCGCGAGGTGACCTCGCGACTCGCGCAGGTCGGTGTCCCACCAGAGGCCCGCGCTTACAGTCCGCATCTGACATTGGGGCGTGTCAAGGAGGCGTTCGGGCTCAAAGCCGCGGCGCTCTTTCACGACCTCGCAGACGTCGTGCTGGGCACGACGGTGGTCGAGGCGATTACACTGTTCGAGAGTCGCGTGTCTTCAAAAGGGCCGACCTACCTGCCGCTGCAGAAGACGCGTCTGAAAATGCCATGAACGTGGCCATCGTCATCATCGCCGCCTATCTGATGGGGTCGATCCCATTCGCGTTGCTGTTATCGCGACGTCATGGCATCGATCTGCGTGACGTGGGGAGCGGCAATGTCGGCGCGACCAACCTGCTGCGCACGATTGGCGTTCGTGTCGCTGTGGTCGCGATGCTGCTCGACGCGGCCAAGGGAACTGCGGCAGTGCTGATCGCGCAGCGGCTCGCATCAGGCATCACGGTGCCCGTGGCCGCGGCGCTCGCATCGATGCTGGGCCACGTCTATCCGATCTGGTTGAGATTCCGCGGCGGGAAGGGCGTGGCCACGGCAGCCGGCGCCTTCGGCGTGCTGACACCACTGGGGCTCGGCGGCGCCGCGACCGTGTTTCTCCTGGTGGTATGGGTCACCCGTTTTGTGTCTGTCGGTTCGATGATTGGTGCGGTCACGCTGGCGGGGATCGCGCTGGCGAGCGACGCGCCGATAATCGTCGGCGGGGGCGCCGCGGTCGCCGCGATCTTTATCATCTACGGTCATCGCGCGAACCTCGCACGACTCACCAAAGGTACCGAACGGCGTGTCGGTCAGCGCGTGGTCGGTGAACCCGTCGACTAGGAGGAGCTATTCCGTCGGTCACCATTCTCGGAGCAGGAGGTTGGGGCACGTCGCTCTCGGTCCATCTCGCGCGGCTGGGACACGACGTGAGCCTGTGGGCTCGCGATCCGTCGCTCGCGGCGGAGGCGGAGGCGCGTCGCCTGAACGCGCAGTATCTCCCCGGAATTCAGTTCCCGGCGAGTCTCCACGCAACCGGCGAGTTGTCGAACGCACTTCAGGACGCCGAGCTCATCGTCGCTGCGCTGCCGTCGCACGGGACGCGGGACATTCTGCGCCGCGCCGCGGCATACGTTCGCCCGGGCACCATCGTCGTGAGCGCGACCAAAGGCCTCGAGCGCGACACGCTCTTTCGCGTGTCGGAGATCGTCAATCAGGAGCTGCCGAACGTCCGTGTGGCGGTGTTATCCGGCCCGAGCTTCGCCGTCGAGGTCGCACGCGAGCTCCCGACTGCAGTCTGTATCGCGTCGACCGATTCGTCTGTCGTCGAAGTCGTTCAGGCGGATTTCAAATCACCGTATCTTCGCCTGTATGGCACCGACGACGTGCTCGGTGTCGAGATCGGTGGGGCACTGAAGAACGTGATCGCGATCGCGGCGGGTGTCGTCGAGGGCCTCGGCCTCGGGCACAACGCGCTGGCGGGCCTGATCACACGTGGTCTGGCTGAAATGTCGAGGCTCGCCTGCGCGGCCGGGGCCAAGCGCGAAACGCTGGCCGGTCTGAGCGGGCTGGGCGATCTCGTGCTGACGTGCAACGGCGCGTTGAGCCGCAATCGGCATGTCGGGATCGAGCTGGCACATGGTCGAGCGCTGCAGGATGTGCTCGGTGAGATGAAGATGGTGGCCGAGGGCGTTCGCACCACCGAGGCGGCGCTTGCCCTCGCGACCCGGTACGGCGTCGAGCTGCCGATTGCGGCGCAGGTGAGCGAACTGCTCGCGGGACGCAAGGATCCCCGTACTGCGCTCGGCGAACTGATGGTGAGACCGCAACGCGCCGAGGTAGGGTAGAGGTATGGGTTTTCTCGATCGACTTCGTGAGGGGCTCACCCGCACGAAAGAGCAGATCGTCACTCGCTTCGAAGAGATCGTGCAGAAGGCCGATGCCGACGAGCAACGGGTGCGGCCCGTCGACGT
The DNA here is from genome assembly GCA_035263125.1 of Vicinamibacterales bacterium. GTDB lineage: Bacteria > Acidobacteriota > Vicinamibacteria > Vicinamibacterales > UBA2999 > Gp6-AA40. The sequence goes on along the minus strand of DATFRP010000357.1, from coordinate 13,546 downwards.
CGACACCATCGAAGCGCTCGAAGAGCTGCTGATCTCCGCTGATGTCGGGATCCCTGCGACCGAGCGCATCGTCACGTCGGTACGGGATCGGTCGCGACATGGCGAGAGCCTCCGCGACCTCGTGAAGGACGAGATCCGAAAGGTGTTCGACGCCGTCGAGCGCCCTGCTCCCAACGGCCACCACCCGCACGTGACGTTGATCGTCGGTGTGAACGGGACCGGCAAGACGACGACCATCGGCAAGCTCGCCAATCTGCTGAAGGCGTCGGGGAAGGCGCCGCTCGTCTGCGCCGCCGATACGTTCCGGGCGGCGGCGGTCGAGCAGCTGGAGATCTGGGCCAGGCGCGCGGGTGTCGACATCATCCGCGCCAAAGAAGGATCCGATCCGGCGGCGGTCGTGTTCGATGCGATCCAGTCAGGACGAGCGCGCGGCCGCGATCCGATCCTGGTCGACACCGCGGGGCGCCTTCACACCCGCGTGAACCTCATGAACGAGCTGGACAAGATCCGGCGCGTCGCGGCGCGCGCGGCCGAGGGGGCTCCGCATGAAGTGCTGCTCGTGCTCGATGCCACCGTCGGACAGAACGGTCTTCAGCAGGCGCGTGAGTTCACGAACGTGGCTGGGGTGACCGGCATCGTGCTGACCAAGCTCGATGGAACGGCCAAGGGCGGCGTGGCCGTTTCGATCGCCCATGACCTCAAGCTGCCGATTCGCTACGTCGGCGTCGGCGAGGGGATCGACGATCTGATTCCCTTCTCTCCGCAGGAGTACGTCGACGCGCTCTTTCAGGAAAAGTGGTAGACGACGTCCGATGGATGCGGCGGGCACTCGAGCAGGCGCGCCGCGGGATTGGACGCACCACACCAAACCCGATCGTCGGCGCCTGCATCGTCTCCGACGAAGGCGTGGTCGTCGGCCAGGGTGCGCACGAGAAAGCCGGCGAACCGCACGCCGAGATCAACGCACTCGACGAGGCCGGCGATGCCGCGCGCGACGCGACGTTGTACTGCACGCTCGAGCCATGTGCGCACACCGGGCGGACGGGGCCGTGCACCGAGCGAATCATCCGGGCCGGCATCAAGCGCGTCGTTGCCGCGATGGAGGATCCGTTTCCGCTGGTCAGCGGGAAAGGGTTCGCCACGCTGCGCGCGCACGGGATCCAGGTCGACATCGGCATCGAGCACGATGCCGCGGTACGACTCAATCAGCCGTTCCTGACGGCGGTGCGCGAGCGGCGGCCGTTCGTGACGCTCAAAGCTGCGACCAGCCTCGACGGCCGGATCGCGGCCCGGGTGGGTGAGCGCACGCCGCTCTCATCGGAATTGTCGCTGCGCCATGCGCAGTACGTGCGCGCGAGTGTCGATGGGATCGCGGTCGGTTCCGGAACGATGCTGATCGACGACCCGCTGCTCACCGCGCGCGAGGTGTACCGCGAGCGGCCGCTGGTGCGGGCCGTCCTGGACCGCCGTCTGCGCACACCGGCTACCGCGAAGGTGTTATCGACCGTCTCAGCAGGACCGGTGATAATACTCACATCTCCCGAAGCGGTTGAGACCAGGGGCTCGGCCGTGTTCGCATTGACGGAGAGGGGGGCGACTGTCGTTCCCGTCGAGAGACCAGGCCTGGGCGCGGTACTCCGCGAGCTGACCTCGCGCGGCGTGCAGAGCCTGGTCGTCGAAGGCGGGGCCGGAGTACACGCGGCGCTGTGGGACGAAGGTCTTGTCGACTACGTCCAACTCTACGTGGCGCCGGTGTGGATCGGTCCCGAGGGCGTTCCGCTTCTGGAGGGGCGCAGCTTCTCATCGGTGTCGCTCATCGAACGTCGCGTCGAGCCGCTCGGTCCCGATGTGCTGATCGAAGGTTATGTTCACCGGCCTCATTGAATCGATCGCTCACGTCAGTGAGTTGAAGCAGGTCGTCTCGGGGTATCGACTCCGTCTTCGGACGTCTCTCGTCTCAGAGCTGACCGTCGGTGAGAGCGTGGCGGTTAACGGGGTCTGCCTGACCGTGGCCATGGTCGAAGGGCCGGACGTGCACTTCGAGGTCGGACCGGAAACCGCGCGTCTCACCACGCTCGGCTCGCTGCATCCTGAGCAGCCGGTGAATCTCGAACGCGCCATGCGCGCCGATGCGCGATTCGGCGGGCACATCGTCCAGGGCCACGTCGACGGGACCGGCACGATCGATGAGCTCCGTGAGGAAGGCGACGCCCATTGGATCACCGTCCGATTCCCATCGCTGCTCGCGCCGCTGCTGGTCCGGAAGGGCTCGATCGCCATGGACGGCGTCAGCCTCACGGTGGCGGGGCTCGACGATCGGCAGTTCGACGTGATGATCATCCCGTTCACCTGGAGTCACACCAATCTCGGGTCGCTCCGTGCGGGTGATCGCGTGAACCTGGAGTGCGATGTCGTCGGCAAGTACATCGCGCGCATGGCCGAGGTGTTTGCGAGGCAACCATGACTGACAGGCCCGCCCGGATACGAATCGCGAAGGGCGCACGACGCCGGGGCCCGTTCGCGTCCATCGAGGAAGCGATCGCGCGCCTCGCGAACGGCGGCATGCTGATCGTCGTCGACGACGAGGATCGCGAGAACGAAGGCGACCTGACGATGGCGGCATCGAAGGTGACGTCCGAATCGATCAACTTCATGGCCCGCCACGGCCGCGGGCTCATCTGTCTGGCGATGATGCCGGAGCAGCTCGATCACCTCGAGATTCCCCTCGAGGTCACCGACAACTCGTCACGTCGCGACACCGCGATGTGCGTGTCAATCGACGCTCGGGAAGGCACGTCGACCGGGATCTCCGCGGCCGATCGCGCCGCCACCGTGCGCGTCGCGATTGCACCCGACTCGACGCCGCGCGATCTCACCAGGCCAGGTCACGTCTTTCCCTTGCGCGCCCGTCGCGGCGGAGTGCTCGTGCGATCGGGTCACACTGAAGCCGCCGTCGATCTCGCGCGCATCGCGGGACTCGAACCGGCCGGTGTGATCTGCGAGATCATGAACGACGACGGCACGATGGCGCGGGTACCCGAGCTCACCAGGTTCGCGAAGAAGCACGGGCTGCCGATGATCACTATCGCAGACCTCATTCAGTACCGCATGCGCACCGAGCGGCTGGTGAAGCGCGCCGCGACGGCGGAGCTGCCGACCGAGCACGGCGCGTTCCGCATCTACGCGTTCGAGAGCCAGCTGGACGGCCAGACGCACGTCGCGCTCGTGCGCGGAGAGATTGGCGACGGCAAAGACGTGCTCGTGCGCGTGCACTCGAAGTGCCTGACCGGAGATGTCTTCCATTCGGCGCGGTGCGACTGCGGCGCGCAGCTCGATGCGGCGATGACGGCGGTGGCCGCCGAGGGTCGAGGGGTCCTGCTGTATCTCAATCAGGAAGGCCGCGGGATCGGATTGGTCAACAAGATCCGCGCGTATGAACTGCAGGATCAGGGGCTCGACACGGTCGAAGCAAACGAGCGGCTCGGGTTCAAGGCCGACCAGCGCGACTACGGCATCGGCGCGCAGATCCTGAGCGACCTCGGCGTGCACACCATGCGCCTGCTGACGAACAACCCGCGAAAGTTCGTCGGCCTTCAGGGCTACGGGCTCGCCGTCTCCGAAGCCGTCCCGCTCGAGATCCCCGCGAACGAATCGACGCGCAGATATCTCAAAACCAAGAAGGACAAGTTAGGCCACAAGCTCTCGTCCGTGTGAAACCTGTCCAAGGCGAGGTCTGAAGACCCGCCGGTGAACCAGCCGCTGGCCCGCGGCGTCTTGCCTGGTGAAGCCTGATGCATGAGCGCGTCGACCGACTGCCGGCCACCCTCGTGACCCCCGATGAGGACCTCGAACGGGAGTTCGAGGCGCGGCTGGTCGAGTCGTCGACGCTCGCGTTTCGGGTGGCATTCGGCGTCCTGCGGCATCGCGAGGATGCCGAGGATGTGGCGCAGGAGGCCTTTGCCAAGGCGTATCGCAGCTTCCGTCAGCTGCGCGATCGCGCTCGGTTTCGGGCATGGCTCGTGCGGATGACCTGGCGGCTCGCGCTCGATCGTGTGCGGACCGAGCGTCGTCGCAGCGCGCGCGAGCTCGTATTCGAATCCGATCGGCCGACGACCGCTGACGATTCGACGCTGGCCCGCGAGCGTGCCGAGCGTTTGTGGGCCGCGATCGACGAGTTGCCCGAGAAGCTTCGCCTCGTCGTCGTCCTTGCCGGGATCGAAGGGCACGACATGAAGGAAGTGAGCGCGCTGCTCGATGTGCCAGAGGGCACAGTCAAGTCGCGGCTCTTCATCGCGCGGAAACGGTTGAGAGAACGATTGTCATGGATGGTCACGAACACTCCGGCGCGCTGAGAGACACCGTGCTGAAAGATGCTGCGCTCGAACGCGAGATCGAATCGGCGTTGGCTGTCGATCCGTCACCCGAGTTCATCGTGCGGATTCGCGCTCGCGTGGCTGCGGAGCCGACGCCAACGATGCGGTGGTATTCGTGGCGATTGGTGAGCGTGACCACCGCGATCGGGGCGGTCGCGATCGCCGCATGGTTCGTATGGCCTTCGGCTCGCGTCGAGCCGTTGCCGACGATCGGAGTGTCGCAGACATTACCTGAGACAAGCGTGGTTGATGCGACCCCGAAGGGCGAACCAGCCCGAGTCCTGCAGGCCGTTCATCCCGACGCTCCGCGCATGACGAGACAGCAGGCGCGGATTGTCCCGACGCTTCCGGAAGTCCTGATTCCGGAGAACGAGAAGCGTGGCTTCGAGCTCCTGCTCGAAGAGCTGCACGATGGGAAAGACGCGGCAATCGTTGCAAGGGCCGCAAGCCGTCACGACGCTCCAGGCCCGCCATGGCTGGATGTGCAGCCAGTTGTCATCGAGCCATTACATGACGTCATCGTCTCCCAAGGAGAAGGACAGTGAAGCGACTTCGATTGATGATCGTGGCCACGACGCTGCTCACCGTAACGGGTGCGTCTGCGCAGGAGCCGGAGCGTCAGCCCCAACCGCCGCAGCCGCCCGCACAGGGTACACAGGTGCGGGGAGTCCGGGGACCAGTGACTCCTCTCGAAGTGCAGGTCACGATTTCCAGATACCAGGGAGAAAAGAAGATCAGCAGCATGCCGTACATGTTGGCTGTGAACGCGAACAGCACGGACGCGCAACTCACGTTGAACGTGGACGTGCCTGTGGCGGCGACGACGTTCGTGCCGGCCGACGACAAGTCGCCACCGCCGGGCCCGTTGATGTCGTTCAACTACAGACCGGTCGGGACCAACATCGTCTGCGGAGCGTCCTCTGCCGACGATGGTCGTTTTGAGATAACCATCGGCGTGGACGAGACCTCTGTCGTCCCCAGTTCAGAGGGACAGGTGGGGACGCGTCCCGGGATGCCTGCGTTTCGAAATTTCAAATCACGCAACCGGCTGCTGCTCAGAGACGGTCAGACGCGTCAGTACACCGCGGCTACCGATCGAATCAGTGGGGAAACCGTCCGAGTCGATGTGATGCTCAAGGTTGTGAAATAGGTACGTCGAGAGGATGCTCGGTGATGAGCAGATCCTCGACGACGCGACCGCCGATTAGATGCTCCTGGATGATCCGCTCGAGCGCGGGCGGATCGCACTCCCGATACCACGCACCTTCCGGATACACCACAGCGATCGGACCGCCTTCGCAGATGCGGAGGCAGTTCGCCTTGCTGCGCAGGATGCCGCCCTGTTCGGAGAGACCGAGCTCTTTCAATCGACGCTTGAGAAACTCCCACGCCGCGACGCCGCGCTCCATGTCGCAACACTTCGGTTTGGTTTGCTCTGAGCAAAGAAAGATATGGCGGCGGGCTACCGGGATGCCGATGGTTGCCGCTTTCTGCTGAAGTGATTCGTGGGACATCAGGTTCCGCGCGGTCTGCCTTCGACTTCGCTCAGGCCAAGGAAGACCGCGCTCTACTTCGTGCGTGGTTGTGACGATGAGGGAGGCACCCACAGCTTGATGCGGCCTTCCCAGAGCGACTTGTTGTTCTCCTCGCACGAGTACTCGAGCAGGTCGCCTTTGGCGATCGTGAAGGTGCGCTCGTTGGTCCACGGCTTGGTGTAGTAGACGGGGTCGTCGATCGTCACGGCGTAGGTGATATGACCAGCGTCGGCCCGCTTCAACATCTGCACGAGGTGCAGCTTGTCGCTGTGCGGGTGGCCGACAGTGTCGAGCCGTGTGAAGCCGTTGAAGCCGACGGTATCGATCACGAGCGTGTCGCCATCCCATTTCGCGATCGACTCGCCGAACCACGTCGGGTTCGGTTCCTTCGAATGCGCGGCTTTGAAGGGGACGACGTGGAACCACGTGCTCTGCTCGAACAGGATCGCGACGTACTTGTCGTTCTGCATGATCTGGAATGGATACGGTGCGTTCACCGATCGCATCAGGCCGAAGGGCATGCACATACCGGTGTAGTCGCCGTCGCGCTCCGGGTTGTAGCTTCTGTAGTTCTCGCGGCCCGCAGATGTGAACGGGAGCTCGCCCGGACCTTTCTGAAGTCCGCCGCGAGCATTTGACAGCGTCATGTCGGGGACGTAGGCGTGATCCCACACTCCGCTGAAGTCGGGGTGCCCGTTTGGCAGGCGCGGCGCCGGTCCGGTGGGCGTGCTCGCGGCCCCATTGGCCGTGGATTCACCGGCGGTTCCGGTGCCGATGGTCCCGAGGTTCTGCGCCCCCATCGATCGCGACAGGACAAGCACGACCGCGAGACTCGAGGCGAGGAAGATGAGAAGACGAGACACGCGGGATGTCATTCAAAGGATTATAGTCGACACTCGCCTTGCCAGGAGGCGTCAACCTGCCATAAGATAAGGGTTTGCGCGCGTCGGCTCCGGCGCGACCGATCGAGTCCGAGTTGGTCGCATCACGGGAGGGCTGCGCGCCGCGAGCCGGCAGTCATTCATGTTCGAATCGATCAGCAACCGGATTCAGGAAGCGTTCAAGGGCCTGCGCGGCGAGGTCCGACTGACCGATGCGCACATCGAATCGGCTCTGGGCGAGATCCGCCTGGCGCTGCTCGAAGCGGACGTCAACTTCCAGGTCGTCAAGGCGTTCATCGATCGCGTTCGCGACAAGGCGACGGACCAGACGGTCCTGAAAAGCCTCAGCCCCGTGCAGCAGGTCGTCAAGATCGTGCGCGATGAGCTGCTCGCCCTGTTCGGCGACGCCGAAGGCGGCCTCCAGAAACAGGCACCGTCCCCACGGGTGGTGTTGCTGCTCGGACTCCAGGGCTCTGGCAAGACCACGACATCAGGCAAGCTCGGGTACTGGCTGCAACGCCAAGGCCGACACCCGATGATGGTATCGACCGACGTCCGACGGCCCGCCGCGATTCAGCAGCTCTCGGTCGTTGGCGAGATGGCAAAGGTCCGCGTCTACGCGCCCGAGACGATGGACCCGGTGGCGCGTGCATCGGGAGCGCTGGCCGAGGCCAGAGCCAAAGGATTCGACACGGTCATCGTCGATACCGCCGGCCGACTCCATATCGATGACGACCTGATGAACGAGCTGCAGGCGATCAAGGATGCGGTGCACCCTTCGGACCTGCTGTATGTCGCCGATGCGATGACCGGCCAGGACGCCATCAAGAGCGCAGGCGAGTTCAATCGCCGCGTCGGCGTGACCGGGGTCGTGCTCTCGAAGCTCGATGGTGATGCGCGCGGAGGTGCCGCGCTCTCGGTCGTCTCCGTCGTCGGTGTGCCGATTGCGTTCGTTGGCAGCGGCGAGCGGATCGAGGACCTCGAGCTCTTTCATCCCGACCGGATCGTGTCGCGGATGCTCGGCATGGGCGACATGCTCTCGCTCATCGAGAAGGCCGAGCAGGCGATGGAGGAGGGCGAGGCCGAGAAGCTCGAGGAACGGCTTCGGAAGAATCAGTTCTCGCTCGAAGACTTCGCCAAGCAGCTGAAGACCATCAAGCGGATGGGCCCGATCGAGAGCGTGCTCGGGATGATCCCCGGGCTCAGCAGCATGAAGGAGCTCGCGCAGAACCGTCCCGATGACAAGCAGATCGCCAGAGTCGAGGCAATCATCTCCTCGATGACGCCGCAGGAGCGGCAGAACGATCAGATCATCAACGGCAGCCGACGTCGGCGGATCGCGTCCGGCAGCGGTACGAAGGTCGAGGACGTCAATCGTCTCCTGATGCAGTTTTCGGAGATGAAGAAGGTCATGAAGATGATCAACCAGGGCGGAGGACCCGCAGCCTTGCGGCACGCGAAGGGCCTGCCCAAGCTGGCCCAGGGCCAGCAGGGATTCGGTGCCGTTGCTGGTGGAAAGAAGCGCAAGAAGGGTGGGCCGTGGGGGCTCATCAAATCACGGTAATCGTAGGAGCGGAGCGACAAGATGTTAGTGATTCGCATGCGGCGCGTGGGGACGACGAAGAAGCCGTTCTTCCGTTTGGTGGTGACCGAAGCCCGATCGGCGCGGGAGAGCAGCTTCGTGGAGAACGTCGGCACCTACAATCCGCGCACGAAACCCGCGAAGGTGGAAATCGACAAGGCGCGCATCGAGCACTGGCTCAAGCGCGGCGCAAAACCATCGGACACGGTGCGCACGCTGCTCGCGAAGCACTTGACGCGTGATCTGTCGGCGGTCGTGGAAACGCCGGCGGCCCAGTAATGGCCGACGAGTCGGGTCAGGTTGCGAATGCGGGCGCCGCGAAAGTGAGCCCGCTCAGCGCAGTGGTCGAAGTGGTCGCGCGCGCGCTCGTCGACCATCCCGACGCCGTCAAGGTTCGGGAGTCGACACGTCGCGGCATGACCATCGTGGAGCTGACGACGGCGCCGGGTGACATGGGCAAGATCATCGGTCGCCAGGGCAGAACGGCCGCGGCCCTGCGCACGCTGGTGGCGGTCGCGGCAGACCGCCTCGGCGTTCGGGCGCAGCTGGATATTCGAGACTAGCGAGGACCTGGCTCGGACCGCCGAGCGCGCGAGGCCCTCGCTAGTCCCAGTGTTGGTTTGCCCCGCTTCGCGGGGCAAGCCGTCTTGACTGGGGAAAACTTGACGCATTTGTCAGCACTCCAGCCAGTCAAGACGGCTAGCGTGGCCGAGTCCCCAACGTGGGACGACATGATCCTGGTTGGTCGCGTGGCGCGACCCCACGGGATCCGCGGGCAGGTCATCGTCACGCCGGAGACCGATTTCGTCGAGGAGCGCTTCCGGGAAGGCGCCACGTTGTGGTGCCGGTCTGCGCGCGGCGACGAACGATTGACGGTCGAGACGATGCGGGTGCAAAAGGGCAGGCCGATCGTCGGGTTCGAGGGTTTCGAGCGGATTGAGGACGTCGAGCGGTTGTCAGGGGTTGAGCTGCGCATCCCCGAGGTTGCGCTGCAGCCGCTGAGCGACGGGTCGTATTACCATCACGACCTTGTCGGCTGTGTGGTTCGGACCGTCGCAGATGCGCCGGTCGGGACTGTGGTCCGAGTCGAGGGCGGCACGGGCGGCAGTCTTCTCGTGATCGAGGGCACGCGCGGCGAGGTGCTGATTCCGCTCGTCGCGGAGATATGCGTCGAGATCGACGTGCGGTCGAAACGGATTCGGATCGATCCGCCGGACGGGCTGCTCGATTTGAACGTGTAGCGGCGTCCGCCTTCGCCTCGAGGGCGTCGGCGGGATCGCCGGTGAGATGAAGTTCGATATCGTCACGATCTTTCCGCGGATGATCGAGGCCGGTCTGTCGGAAGGCATCATCTCTCGCGGGATCGCGGGCGGTTTGCTGGATGTGCAGGTCCACGACCTGCGCGACTTCACGACCGATCGGCACCGCAGCGTGGACGACATGCCGTACGGCGGCGGTCCAGGGATGGTGATGAAGCCGGAGCCGTTGATGCGCGCCGTGGCGCACATCTCGGCGACGCGCGGAACACCGGGAGCGGTGGTGCTGTTGTCGCCACAGGGGCGGGCGTTCACGCAGGCAGAGGCTGCGCGGCTCGCGGCCCGGGGCCATGTCGCGCTGCTGTGCGGCCGATACGAGGGAATGGACGAGCGCGTGCGCGAGCTGGTCGCGACCGAGGAGATCTCGATCGGCGACTACGTGTTGAGTGGTGGCGAGCTGCCGGCACTGGTCGTGCTCGACGCCGTGAGTCGTCTGGTCCCGGGCGTGGTAGGAGACGAGCAATCGGTCGCGGAGGAGTCGTTCGCTCGCGGCGTGCTCGATTACCCGCACTACACGCGACCAGCGGAAGTCGCGGGGCGTCGGGTGCCGGACGTGCTGCTCTCGGGGCATCACGCCGAGGTGCGGCGGTGGAGGAGAAAAGCAGCGCTGGCCAGGACGCTCGAGCGGCGGCCGGATCTGCTCGCGGACGCGGCACTGGACGAAGATGATCGAGTGCTGCTCGAAGAGATCAAGAAGGAGACCGAATCATGAGCGCGATAGAGCTGGTCGAGAAGTCCCAGACGACCGAACGGCCGGACATGAAGTCTGGAGACACCGTCCGCGTGCACGTGAAAGTGCGCGAAGGCGACAAGGAGCGCATCCAGATTTTCGAAGGGATCGTCATCGGCCTGCATCGGGGCGGCACGCGCGCGTCCTTTACGGTCCGCAAGGTGTCGTTCGGGCAGGGCGTCGAGCGCATCTTCCCGCTGCACTCGCCGACGATTGCCAAGGTCGACGTGGTGCGGTCGGCGAGGGTGCGGCGCGCGAAGCTGTACTTCCTGCGCGATCTCAAGGGCAAGGCCGCGCGCATGAAAGAGACGAAGAAAGCGTAAGAGCGTAGTTCAGGGTTCACGGTTCAGAGTTCCGGTTCCGGGTTCCAGTTCGAGGTTCACGGTTCATGGTTCGCATGCGCGCGATGAGGACTCTCGAGAACGCCGCACGGCGGTGGGGGTTCTATCGCGTCGCGGGGTGCGACGAGGTCGGGCGCGGATGTCTGGCGGGGCCGGTCGTCGCCGGTGCCGTCATCCTCGATCCTGACGCTCATATTCCCGGGCTCGCCGATTCGAAAACGCTCAGCGCAGTCGAGCGCGAACGGCTGCACGACCTCATCACCCGCAAGGCGCTGGCATGGTCGGTCGCGGCGCTCGAGCCTGCGGAGATCGACGCGATCAACATTCATCGCGCGTCTCTCGAGGCGATGCGGCGCGCGCTGATGGCGATCGCGCCGCTTCCGGATCTGGTGCTCGTCGATGCGTTCCGGATCCCGGATCTCCAGTTCGCCCAGCGCGCTGTCCTGCACGGCGATCGACGATGCGCGGCAATCGCCGCCGCGTCGATCGTGGCGAAGGTCACGCGCGATCGTCAGATGATGGTCTGGCACGAACAGGACCCGCGCTACGGGTACGATCGTCACAAGGGCTACGCAACCGCGGAACACCGTGCAGCCGTCGCCCGCTTCGGCTACTCGTCGCTTCATCGCCGTACCTTCCGTCCACAATCCGGCCTGTTTGATACGATGGATTGATGCGTCCCCCTGCTGTCCGCTGGTGCCTGTGCCAATAGTTCGCGACCTTCAGCCCCTCGATCGGCGCAACGCCATACCACCGCGGAGCCCGTTCGCGTGATTCGCCTGCTGCTGACGGTGTTTTTCTTCGAAGCCGGGCTGGTCCTCGTCGTCCTGCCGTGGTCCGGTTACTGGGAACGCAACTACTTTGCGCAGTTGTGGCCGCCGCTCCAAGTGTTCCTGATGAACGCCTACGTGCGTGGCGCAGTCTCCGGACTGGGACTCGTCAACATGCTGGCGGGGATCGCGGAGATCTGGTCGTTTCTGTCCGCACGTCATCTCAGCGAGCCGGTCGTCTCGATCAGGCGCACGTCCGCAGCAGAAGACCAGTAGCGACAATGCAAAATGCAAAATGCAAAATGCAAAATGAAGAATGCTGAATGCAGACGACGAGAATGCCCGTGAGCAAGACCGCCCCTGCATTGGTATTTTGCATTTTGCATTTCGCATTTTGCATTACAGAGCTTCGGTAGACTGGCGTGCTTCCGGTTGTCTGCATGATTTCCGACCGGCGGCGTTTCGGGAATCACGGAGAGGATGCCCTCGTGCTCGCTGTTGGCGCCGCGGCACGGGCCGGCGTCGATCTCGTGCAGGTTCGCGAGCGCGACCTCGATGGACGCGCCCTCGTCCGGCTCGTGTCGCGCTGCGTGGAGGCGGCGCGCGGCACGCGCACGCGGGTGCTCGTCAACGATCGGATCGATGTCGCCCTGGCCGCAGGCGCGGGTGGAGTGCACCTGCGCGGAGATTCGGTGCCGGCGTCTCGCGTGCGCGCGATGACGCCTCCGGCATTTGTGATCGGCCGCTCCGTCCACAGCGTCGACGAAAGCAGACGTGCGACCGAGGATGGGGGGCTCGATTACCTGATGTTCGGGACTGTGTTTGCCACCTCGTCGAAGCCCGGTGTCGAGGCCGCTGGAGTCGCGAGCCTGCGTGAGGTAAGCGCTGGCACGCCGCTGCCGGTCCTGGCGGTCGGCGGCATCACTGAAGCGACCGCGTGCGATCTGCAGCGAACGGGGGCGGCAGGCATAGCGGCCATCGGACTCTTCGCAGACGCGGCACTGGCCGATATGGCTGCGACGATCGCTCGCGTTGCTCGAGCGTTTGAGGGAAACGGCTGATAGAGAGCGGTTTTTGGACCACTGCTCGGCATGTTCCGTCACCGCCCGCAAGAAAATTGTGCTAGATAAGTAGCCGCCGACCGACGCCATTCGATCGGCACAGATTCGGAGGCGACTTATGCGCACATTCTTTGGTGTCGTCGTCGTTGGTGTGGCGACCCTGGTTACGGCCGGCGTGCTTCGAGCCGCCACTGAGCCTCCGGCCTGGGCCTACGCCATCCCACCGGCTCCACCGGCGGGCGCTGCCGCTCCTGCCGGCCAGCCCGCCGCACCCGATCCCACGCCGCGCACGCTGCCGGGCAGCACACTGAGCTTCCCGCTGGCCGCGATTCGCGACGCGTTCGGCCCAGCCGACTGGTTCCCCAACGATCACCCGACGATGCCCGAGGTGGTGGCGAAAGGCCGCAGACCCGACGTGCGCGCCTGTGGGTTGTGCCACTACCCGAACGGCAAGGGGCGTCCCGAGAACGCAGGCGTGGCCGGGCTGCCGGTCTCGTATTTCGTCCAGCAGATGAACGACTTCCGATCCGATGTCCGCAAGAGCGCCGAGCCGCGCAAGGCGAACACGAACGTCATGATTCAGATCGCGAAAGGGATGACGCCTGAGGAGATCAAAGCGGCCGCTGACTACTTCGGATCGATGAAGTGGACGCCGTGGATCAAGGTCATGGAGTCGAGGACGGTGCCGAAGACGCGCATTCAGGGCGGGATGTATCTGCGCCTCGAAGGCAACGAGACCGAGCCACTCGGCATGCGCATCATCGAAACGCCCGAGAATGTCGAGCACACGGAGACACTGCGCGATCCGCGTTCGGGATTCGTCGCGTACGTGCCCGTGGGCAGCATCAAGAAGGGCGAGGCGCTCGTCACGACCGGCGGCAACGGCAAGACCGTCCAGTGCAGCGTCTGCCATGGCGCGGATCTGAAGGGGTTGGGTCCGGTTCCAGGGATTGCTGG
>DATFRP010000356.1:0-25396 GCA_035263125.1 Vicinamibacterales bacterium | reverse complement strand
ACCCCCGCGACTACCTCCCGCTGGTGTTGACGCGATGGGAAGGTGTCGAGCTGATGAACTACTCGCCCTTCATCTACGCGTTCGAGGCGACGAACATCGCGATCACCGGACCCGGCACCCTCGATGGACAGGCCAGTCCGGATCGATGGTGGAACTGGCGCGGCGCCGGCGCGGCGCGCGGCGCGGCCCAGAGTCAGCTGCCTGGTCGAACTCGACTCATCGAGATGCAGGCGCGAGGCGTGCCGGTGGCCGAACGGGTCTTTGGCGAAGGCTACTTCCTGCGCCCCAATTTCATCCAGCCGTACCGCAGCCGCAACGTCCTCATCGACGGTGTGACGATCGTCAACTCGCCGATGTGGGAACTGCATCCTGTGCTCTGTCAGAGCGTGACCATCCGGAACGTGACGATCAACAGTCATGGTCCCAATAACGACGGCTGCGATCCGGAGTCGTGCCGCGATGTGCTCATCGAGCGCTGCTCGTTCGACACCGGCGACGACTGCATCGCGCTCAAATCGGGGCGCAACGACGATGGACGACGACTCCACACGCCGGTCGAGAACATCGTCATTCGCGATTGCACGATGAAGGATGGCCACGGTGGGGTTGTCATCGGGAGCGAGATCTCGGGCGGTGCGCGAAACATATTTGCGGAGCGGTGCCAGATGGACAGCCCCAGGCTCGATCGTGTGCTCCGGCTGAAGACGAACTCGGTCCGCGGCGGCGTGATCGAAAACGTCTACATGCGAGATGTCACCGTCGGACAGGTAGCCGAAGCAGTCGTGACCATCGATTTCTTCTACGAAGAAGGCGATGCCGGGAAGTATCCTCCCACGGTTCGCAACATCGACGTGCGCAACGTCACGAGCAAGAAAAGCCAGTACGCCTTTCTCCTTCGCGGGTACCCACACGCACCGATCACGGGCGTCCGTGTCGTGGACTGCCGTTTCGACGGGGTGGAGAAGGCCGACGTACTCGAATCGGTAAAGGATCTGGATCTCACGAACGTCTCGATCAACGGGCGGTTGACCACGACCCGGATCACGCGGTGATGCGCGACGCATCCGCAGACTCTGGTGCCACTGGGTGCATGCCGCGCTTGCGTTGGCCACGCTAAAGTGGCTATACCAATATCGCTCGTCGGGCCGTAAGCGCTGGAGGAAACGGGTCGATGCACAAACGAGGTATGTCTCCATACGCCGTCGTGCTCGCGCTGCTGTTGGCGGTCACCCTGGAGGGGCAGGCGCCTGCGCCGCCGCAAGGCCAGGGCCGAAGCGATCCCTCGTTCACGCAGCCGTCGCTGCCGCCGGGCATCGACTACACGGTGCCGACCGAGGCGGAGATCACCCGCGCGCTCGGCCGCATTCGCGACTACTTCGTGCGATCGACACCCTATCGCGTGATCGACACCGCCACCGGCAAGCCGCTCGCTGATCTCAAGACGCTGACACGGACTGCGGGCATCGACCTCAGGCCGGGTGAGTTCAACGATTGGACCTACTCGATGGGGGTCGTGCTCGCCGGCATGCTGCACGCGTCCGACGTCACCGGCGACCGGTCGTTCGAAGAGTACACGCGTAAGAACTTTGCCTTCATCTTCGACCATCTCGACTTCTTCCGCCGTCAGGCGGCTCAATTCGGTCCACAGGTGTACGGATACCGGCGCCTGCTGGACATGCACGAACTGGATGACTGTGGCGCCATCGGAGCCGCGCTCATCAAGGCGAACGCACGATGGAAGGATCCGCGCTATCGGCCGGTCATCGATCTCGTCGCTGATTTCGTGTCGCACAAGATGCAGCGCATGCCCGATGGCACGTTGGCCCGCCCGCGCCCGTACCCGGTGTCGATGTGGGCCGACGACATGTACATGAGCATTCCGTTTCTCGCACAGATGGGAGTGCTGACCGGCGACAGGGCGTACTTCGACGATGCGGCCAACCAAGTAGTGCAGTACGCGGCGCGCCTGATGAACCCGACGACCGGGCTCTTCGACCACACATGGTTCGCGCACGAACAGGTCGACCCGAAGTTCTATTGGGGACGCGGCAATGGATGGGCGCTGATGGCGACGGCCGAACTCCTGTCGGTCATGCCCGACGATCACTCTCGGCGTCAGCAGGTACTCGACATCTTCCGGCGCGGCGCGCAAGGAGCGGCGGCCGTGCAAAGCGGCAGCGGGTTCTGGCATCAGCTGCTCGATCGGACGGACAGCTACCTCGAGTCGTCGGCGACGGCGATGTTCACGTTCGCCATCGCGCGAGGCGTGAACCGTGGGTGGCTGCAACCCCTCTATGGCCCTGTCGCCCAGGCCGGGTGGCGTGCCCTCGAGACGCGCATCAGGCCGGACGGGACGATCGAGGGCACCGTGGTCGGAACCACGGCTGCGTACGACGCCGTCTACTACTACAACCGGCCCACCGATCCGCAGGCAATGCAAGGTTTCGGCGCGGCGCTCATGGCGGGCGCTGAAGTCCTGGCGATGATTCGCAACTTCGAGATTCAGAAAACGCTCAATACCTTCCACTACCGGCCGAAGAAAGGCTGATGTCGATGCGAGCATCCGTCGTGCTGCTGATCGCGGCCTTCATGGCGCAGACCGCGCCTGCGCGACGCGGTGTGGTCACGGTGATCAATTCCACGGCCGACGTGCGCCCATCGGAGACGGTCACAATCCCGGCTGCCGATCTGCAACGAGTGCTTGGTGTGCAGGACGTTCGCCTCGTGCACGTACGCGATGAGGGCGGCGCCGATCTGCTCACCCAACCGGTCGACCTCAATGACGACGGCACGTTCGATGAGGTGATTTTCCAGACCGACTTGAACCCGGCACAGAGCAAGCGATTCGAGCTGGCCGCCGGGGATCGGCGCATCCCGAACAAAGACGAGTTCCGCGCCTACGGTCGATTCGTGCGTGAGCGCCGCGACGACTTCGCCTGGGAAAACGACCTCGTGGCGCATCGCATGTACGGGACCGCGCTCGAGACGTGGGCGCAGGAACCGCTCACGAGCAGCGGTCTCGATGTGTGGGTCAAGCGCACGCCCCGCCTCATCGTCAACGAGTGGTACCTGGTCGACGACTACCATCGCAATACCGGGGACGGCGCCGATCTGTACTCGGTCGGCCGCACACGAGGATGCGGGGGCAGCGGCGTCTGGGCCGGCGGCGCGCTGCACAACTCGATCAATTTCCGGAACACGAGATCGCTTGCCAATGGCCCAATCCGTGTGATGTTCGAATTGATGTACGAGCCGTGGGACACGGGCGCCGGCACCGTGCGGGAGGTCAAACGCATCACGCTCGACGCGGGTCATCGTCTCAACCGGATCGAAATCAGCTACCAGCCTGCGCCAGCAGCCGGTGCGACGTTGGGTCTCGGCATCAAGATCAATCCCCGCTCGGTCTCGCACGTGAATCCGGCGCTCGGGATCCTCCGCGCGTGGGAGCCGCTGCAGCAGGAAGGCAACCTCGGATGTGCGGTCATCGCCACGCCTGGCACCTTCATGGACACTCGCAACGCCGATGGGAATTACCTGCTGATCGCCTTGCTGCCGTCGCAGGGACCGGCGGTCTACTACGCCGGCTCGGCGTGGGATCGCGGCGGCGACATCACGACTCCCGAGGCGTGGGACGCCTACCTCGCGCGCGAAGCGCGACGCATCAAAGCGCCGGTCCGCGTGCGTGTGGAATGATGGCGCACCCCTTCGGGCGGGTAAGGCCGTCGCTTTCGCGACCGTAGGGCCGTCGCTTTTGCGACGGTAGGGCCGTCGCTTTCGCGACGGGGTTAGGCCCCCACTGCTCGCGATAGCGAGCCGCCCCACTTGCCCCACCAGCCCCACTTGCCCCACCGCCCCCACCGGCCCCACCGGCTCCGAAGGAGTCGGCCCAATAAGTTCGTTGTCCTGTTGACACTCAAAGGATCAAAGTGGTATTACCTCTTGCGCTTTGAGGGCGGGAGAGTCGTCCAGTTGTGCAGGAGGCCGAAGATGAGTGCACGTCACGCGTGCGGCGCTCTGGTGATGACGATCGTGCTGGGCACGGGGGCGATCGCCGGTGCGCAGGACTTCCGGGGAACCATCGAGGGCACGGTGACCGATTCGACCGGTGGCGTGCTCCCTGGCGTGACGGTGACCGTCACGAACACAGCCACGTCTGTCGAGCAGCACGTGGTGACGGACGAAGCCGGACGCTATCGCGTTCTGTACTTGAATCCAGGTAGTTACACGGTCGCTGCCGAGATCTCCGGCTTCAAGCGGTTCGTGCGCCTCGACAACGAGGTGCGCGTGGCGGAGGTCACCCGTGTGGATGTGACGCTCGCCACCGGAGGCGTCACTGAGACGGTGTCGGTGACGGCGGAACGATCGCTACTCAACACGAGCTCCGGTGTCAGCGGCACGACGGTCGAGAGCAAGCAGATCGCCGAGCTGCCGCTCGGCGATGGTACCGCGTACATGCTGACGCGTCTCGCGCCGGGAATCATGGACACCTCCGACCTGCACTTTGCCAGGCCTGCCGACAACGGCAACCTCGCCGGCATCGTCGCCAACGGCACACAAGGCGGGAACGAGTTCACGATCGACGGGTCGCCCAACATGTCGAACGCGCGAGGCGTCGGGTTTTCCCCTCCCTCCGACGCGATCTCGCAGTTCAAGGTGCAGACCAGCGCCTTCGACGCGCAGACCGGTCACACCGCCGGCGCGCTCGTGAACCTCGCCGTCAAGAGCGGCACCAACGACGTGCATCTCGCGTCGAGCTACTTCAATCGGAGCGATGCGCGGGCGGCGACACCGCTACTGACCGAGCGGAACAACGGGACCAAGCCGACGCGCGAGTACAACCGCTACACCGCGACCCTCAGCGGGCCGGTGCTGCGGAATCGGACGTTCTTCATGGGCTCGTTCGAACATCTTCGCGACGTGCAGCCCGAGCCGGTGACCTACACGGTGCCGACCGAGCTCATGCGCCAGGGCGATTTCAGCGAATTCAGCACGCTCATCTACGACCCGTCCACCATTTCGGGCGGCGTCCGTTCGCCGTTCGCCAACAACCAGATTCCAACCAATCGCATCGATCGCGTCGCGGCCGCGTACGCGGCGCTGTACCCGCTGCCGAATCGTCCAGGGACCAACGCGAACTACTTCACGAATCAGCTGCGTCCCTACGACTACAACGCCGGGATGGGACGCATCGATCACAATTTCAGCAGCGCGAATCGAGTGTTCGGGACGGTGTACTGGAACAAGCGCCAGGAGGATCGGTACAACTGGGCCCAGGACGCCGCGAACGCGACCGACGGCGGCGTCATCAACAATTTCGCGGTCACCAAAGGCTTCGACTACCGCAGCAACACCGGGGTCACGACCGGCTACACCTCGGTGCTCAGCTCGACGACGCTGCTCGATGTACGAGGGAGCTGGTCCCGGTTCGGCGAGTACCGCGACCCGTCGCAGACCTTCGATCCGGCGTCGCTCGGATTCGCACCGTCGGCGCTGCGCGCGATTGGCGACTTCAAGTATCTGCCGCTGATGACGTTCGGCTCGTTCAGCACGACCAACGAGAGCTCCACGATCGCATCGCTCGGTTCGCGTCGGTCGGATTGGGGAGACGGGTTCAATCGTCCGCTCGATGTCCTGTCGTTCGCGCCCACCCTCACGCGCGTCTGGGGTGCCCACACCCCGCGCGTTGGCTACGATTTCCGCTACGAGCGATGGACGATCACCAACAGCGGGTTTCCCGGGGGCCGTTATCAGTTCAACGGCGCGTACACGCGACTGAACAACTCGGCTCCGACCAACGATCGGGCGCAATCCTGGGCGCAGTTCCTGCTCGGATTGCCGACGGCTACCACCGGTGCGGTGGCCACGCCTAGCACGCAGTCGAGTCAATTCGAGATCGCATCGCCAGGCGAGTGGACGCAGATGATGCACCACGTGTTCGTCCAGGACGACTGGCGCCTCTCGTCCCGGCTGACTGCGAATCTGGGCCTGCGGCTCGAGATCAACTCGGGCATGAGCGAAATTCAGAATCGCAACCTGTCCGGGTTCGACACGACGACGCCGAATCCGATCGAAGCGCAGGCGCTTGCGGCGTATGCGCTCAACCCGATTCCGGAGCTCCCGGTCTCGGCGTTTCACGTGCGCGGCGGCCTGCTCTTCGCCGATGGTCCAGTCAACGAGACCAAGACCAAACTTCTGCCGCGCGCGGCGACCGCGTACATGATCAACGACCGGACCGTGCTGCGCGGGGGCGTCGGGCTCTTCTCCTACGACTACTTCTTCGAGAACATCAATCAGACCGGCTTTTCACAGGCGACGCCGGTCCTCACGACCAACGACAACGGACTCACGTTCACGGGAGTCACGCTCAGCAACCCGCTCCCGAGCGGCGAGCTGATCCAGCCACAAGGTGCGGCCCCGGGACTGCGGAGCTCGCTCGGGCAGAACCTGGGCACGCTCTATCAGCCCGATCGCGTGACGCCGTACTACACGCGGTGGGAGGCGAGCCTGCAGCGCGATCTGGGCAATGGCATGGTCGCCGCATTCATCTACACAGGATCCGTCGGTCGCGATTTGCCCGTGACGCGTGCGGTCAACAACCTGCCGATACAGTTCCTCTCGACGTCGCGTTCCCGCGATGCGGCTCTCGAGACGAGCCTCTCAGCCCAGGTTCCAAACCCGATGGCAGGCCTGCTGCCTGGCAGCACCATCAACGGCGCGACCGTCGCGCGCAATCAGCTGTTGCGGCCCTTTCCGCAGTTCGGGACGATCTCGGTCGAGGAGTACTCGGGCTCGGATCGCTACCAGGCGGCAACGGTGCAGATCGAAAAGCGCTTCCGGGGTGTGAACTCGTTGACGGCCGAGTACACGCGCTCGTCCCTTCACGACACACTGAACTTCCTCAACCCGCAGGACGGGCAGCTCGAGGATCGGGTGTCGCCCAACGACCGGCCGCACCGGTTCTCGGCGGGAGGGACGTGGCGGCTCCCCTTCGGGCGTGAGCAGAAATGGGGAAGCGGCTGGAACGACGCGATCGACGCAGTGGCCGGCGGCTGGCAGGTGAGTGCCACATATCAGTACCAGAATGGCGCTCCGCTGGTGTTCAACAACAGCCTGTACATCGACCCGTCGTGCGACGTGAAGTCGTTGACATCCAATATCGGCGAGAAGGTGGCAGGGGGCATCGCCGGTCTCGATGTCCCGGGTTGGGATGTCTCGTGCTTCTACTTCCACGACGCGGCCGTGCAAACCAACGGCGTCGACGACCCGTCAAAGCAGCGAGCCGACACGAGAATCCAGATGGGCAACAACGTGCGGTATTCGCCGTCGACGTTCGATCACATCCGCACCGATGACGTGCATCTGCTGGATCTGGGCATCTCGAAGAACTTCTCGCTGCCGAGAGCGATGACGTTTCAGCTGCGGATCGAGATCATCAACGCCTTGAACTACACCGTGCTGTGGAACCCGAATCTCGATCCGCGGCAGTCGAATTTCGGGATCATCAATCAGGATCGCAACAATCCGCGCGATATCCAGATTGGAGCACGGTTCACGTTCTAGCAGGCTGTCAGCGACGGAGGCCCCACCACCTGTGAGGTGCCTCCCTCGCCGGCGGGGAGACCGAGTAAGGGATAATTGGCTAGACCAATGCGGAGCACCGCCGTCCGTCGTAAGGAAGAGCGCGCGATCGAAGGGAGCACCGAGCAGGTGGTCGCGCATGTCCGCCAGTTGATCGAACAGGGCGCGTTGCGGCCCGGCGATCGTCTGCCGGCGGAACGTGATCTGGCTGCGCATGTGGGCGTCAGTCGTCCGACGGTTCGTGCCGGTCTCCGAGCCCTGGCGGCGATCGGCGTCGTGCAATCGCGGCATGGGTCCGGCACGTACATTCCGGATGGCCCGCCGTCGCTTGGCACCGATGCGTTGAGCTTTCTGGCGGCGCTGCATGGCTTCACCCGCGACGAGATGTACGAAGCACGCCGCATTCTCGAAGTGGGTGCTGCCGGTCTCGCTGCCGAACGGGCGACACCAGACCAGATCGCAACGCTGGCCGAGGAGGTCGCGAGCCTGTTTGCGTCGATGGCCGATCCGCAGGTATTCCTGGTGCACGACATCAACTTTCATCGTGCGGTGGCGGCGGCATCGGGCAATCCAATCGTTGCGTCGCTGGTCGAGATGGTCTCGGCGCTCTATTACGAACGCCGGCGCGATACCGCGGCACGCGCCAGCGACCGCGATATGCGCGACGCCGCCGAGATGCATCGACGGATCTATCAAGCCATTCGCGCGCGTGATGCCGACGAGGCCCGTCGCGCGATGCACACCCACCTGATGCAGGCGAGCGCGCATCAGGCCAAGGAGCCGGAAGGACCTGAGGCGGCGGTCAAGGTGTCCGCGGTCAAGGGCCGG
Source organism: Vicinamibacterales bacterium (assembly GCA_035263125.1). GTDB lineage: Bacteria > Acidobacteriota > Vicinamibacteria > Vicinamibacterales > UBA2999 > Gp6-AA40. The sequence continues at coordinate 16,990 of DATFRP010000356.1, read as the reverse complement.
CGGGCGAAGCACTAGCCTCGCGAATGAACGTCTTCGACCTCTCCGGCCGATCGGCCATCGTGGTTGGCGGGACGAGCGGCATCGGCCGGACGCTCGCGCTCGGGTTGGCCGATGCGGGCGCGGATGTCGTCGCCACCGGTCGTCGGGCGAATCTGGTCGAGGAGGTCGCTGCGCAGATCGAGGCGCGCGGGCGCCGCAGCCTGCGGGTCGCTGCGGATGTGAGTGATCGACAGGCGCTCGAACGGCTGCGCGACCGTTGCCTCGAGACGTTTGGACGCCTCGACATCCTGGTATGTGCGGCCGGTATCACCAAGCGCGTGCCGACACTCGACATGACCGAGACCGATTGGACGAACATCCTCGAGACGAACCTGACGGGTACGTTGAGGTGCTGCCAGGTGTTCGGGCGCGAGATGGTCAGGCGCGGGTCGGGCCGTGTGATCACCATCGCCTCGCTCACCTCGATGCTCGGGATGTTCGAGGTTGCCGCATACGCCGCGAGCAAGTCCGCCGTCGCGGGGCTGACGCGATCGCTGGCGGTGGAATGGGCGCCGTCGGGTGTGACCGTGAACGCGATTCTGCCCGGCGTCTTCAAGACCGATCTCAATCGCGCGTTGCTCGAGTCGCCGCGCGGGCAGGAGTTCCTGATGCGGACGCCGATGCGCCGGTTCGGACGGGTCGATGAGCTCGTCGGCGCGGCGGTGTTCTTGGCGTCGGATGCGGCGTCGTTCGTGACCGGACACCTCCTTGCGGTCGACGGTGGCTTCCTGGCGAGCGGGGTCAATCAATGAAGGCGGCGCTGGTCATCAGCGCGCGCGACAACGTCGCGACTGCGCTTCAAGAGCTGCGGCCGGGTCAGCGCATCGAGGCCAACGGATCCACGGTCATTGTGGCCGAGCCGATCGCCCGCGGCCACAAGATCGCGCTGCGACCGATCGCTGCCGGAGATCCTGTGATCAAGTACGGCAGTGCCATCGGCACCGCCAGTGTGCCGATCGCGGCGGGCGCGCACGTGCACACGCACAATGTGGCCAGCACCCGCGGACGCGGTGATCTGGACGTATCTGTCTCCGGTTCGCAGGCCAGACTTGCCGAACCTCCCGACGATCCGCCCGCTCGCAACGGTTCGGAGCTCGGGGCGCCCGCCACACGAACCCCGGCGACATCGGAGTCGTCTTGAGTACGCGTCCACAGTTCCTCGGCTTCCGTCGCCATGACGGCCGCGTCGGCACGCGCAATCACGTGCTCGTCGTGCCGACTGTCATTTGCGCGTCGGTCGTCGCCGAGCGTGTAGCGGCTGCGGCGCCGCCTCTGGGCGTGGCGCTCCCGCATCTGGCCGGGTGCGGTCAGTTGGGACCCGACATGCGCGTGACGCATGAAACGCTGGCGGCCTATTGTGCCCACCCCAACGTCGGGGCGGTCGTCGTGATCGCGCTCGGGTGCGAACAGGTCATGGCACAGGCGCTGGCCGACGTCGCGCGGCGGCATCACAAGCCGGTTGAGATCGTGGGGATCCAGGCGGAGGGCGGCACGCTGAAGGCCACCGACAAAGGGATTCGAACCGCCCAGGCGTTTGCCGGGATGCTCGCCGGCGACGAGCGAAAGTGGTGCGATGTGTCCGAGCTGATTCTGTCGCTCAAGTGCGGAGGCTCGGATTACACCTCGGGCCTCGCGTCGAATCCGACGCTCGGCCGCGTCACCGATCGACTCGTCGATCTTGGAGGCAGCGCGGTGCTCGGCGAGATCGCCGAGATCATGGGGGCCGAGCATGTGCTCGCGTCGCGCGCAACCGACCCGGCGACGGCCACGCAGCTGTTGCAGGTGATCACGCGCGTCGAGACCGAGGCCCGTGCGCTCGGGCTCGACATTCGCGGCACCCAGCCCTCGCCCGGCAACATTCGAGGTGGTCTGACCACCATCGAAGAGAAGTCGCTCGGCGCGACTCACAAGGGGGGCGAACGTGCGCCGCTGCAGGACGTGATTGCATATGCAGCGCCGATCCGACGCAAGGGGCTCAACGTGATGGACACGCCGGGTCTCGACGTCGAGTCGGTCACCGGTATGGTTGGAGGCGGCGCGCAGGTCGTGGTCTTCACGACCGGCCTGGGCACCCCGACGGGAAATCCAGTTGCCCCGGTGATCAAGATCACGGGCAACAGCCGCACGGCGAGACAGATGGCCGACAACATCGATCTCGATGTCAGCGGCATCATCGACGATACCGATACGCTCGAGAGTGCCGCCGCACGTCTCTTCGATGAAGTGCTCGAGGTGGCGAGCGGGCGGCAGACGGCAGCGGAGCGGCTTGGCCACCGCGAGTTCGCGATTCACCGACGCAACCCCACGATCTGAACGCGCCGAGGTGTGTGATGCTCCAGGCTTCCACGCGGGTCCAGGGCGCTGACGCCGATACGAGGCCGCTGGCGGCGGTCGGGTATCGGCGATGGACCATCTGCGCGCTGCTGTTCTTCGCAGCCACCATCAACTACGTCGATCGTCAGGTGATCGGCCTGCTGAAGCCCACACTGCAGGCCCAGTTCGGCTGGAGCGAGATCGACTACGCCGACATCCTGTTCGCGTTTCAATTGGCCTACGCCGTCGGCCTGCTGATGGCTGGACGACTGATGGATCGCCTCGGCGCCCGCACCGGCTTCGCACTGGCGATTGTCGTCTGGAGTCTGGCCGCAATGGCGCACGCCGAGGCGGAGGCAATCGGTCGCATGGCAGCTCCGGTGCTGGCGATCGCCGGTCTTGCGTACACCGCATCGGTCGCCGGGTTCATCGTCGCGCGCTTTGCCCTCGGCCTCGGCGAGGCGGGTAATTTTCCTGCGGCGATCAAAGTCGTCGCCGAGTGGTTCCCGAAGCGCGAGCGCGCGCTCGCAACCGGGCTCTTCAATTCAGGTACGAACGTCGGTGCGATTGTCACGCCGCTCGTCGTTCCATGGATCACGATCGCGTTTGGCTGGTACTGGGCGTTTGTCGCCACTGGCGCCCTCGGGTTTTTCTGGCTCGTGTGGTGGTGGGTCGGATATCGATCGCCCGATAGCCATCCACGGTTATCACCCGGCGAACTGGCCTACATTCGAAGCGATCCTGCCGAGCCAGCGGTGCGCGTTCCATGGCGCGTGCTGCTCCGGCATCGCGAGATGTGGGCGTTTGCGATTGGAAAGTTCCTGACCGATCCGATCTGGTGGTTGTATCTGTTCTGGGTTCCGGACTTTCTCAACCGCAACCACGGCCTCGATTTGCAGAGCGTCGGTCCACCGCTGGTGATGATTTACCTCATGGCCGACGTCGGGAGCATTGGCGGCGGATGGCTGTCGTCGTCGCTGATGAAGCGTGGAGTGACGCTCAACCGCGCGCGCAAGATCGCGATGCTGACCTGCGCGCTGGCCGTGCTGCCGATCGCCTTTGCTGCAGGTGCTCGCGAGCTGTGGCTGGCGGTCGCGATCGTCAGCCTCGCGGCCGCCGCGCATCAGGGGTGGTCGGCAAATCTGTTCACGCTCGCCTCGGATACGTTTCCCAGACATGCCGTCGGATCGGTCGTCGGTCTTGGCGGGATGGCGGGAGCGGTTGGCGGCATGCTGATCGCGAAGCTCACCGGATACATCCTGCAGGCGACGGGAAGCTATCTGCCAGTGTTTCTGATCGCCGCGTCCGCGTATCTCGTTGCGCTTGGCGCGATCCACGTCCTCGCCCCGAAGTTGACACCTGTCACTTTGGACGTCTGACGCGCACCGACAGCGTTACCGGGATCGCACCGACATGCATCCAGGGATCGCACCGACAATCGTCAGAGAGATCGCACCGACATGCGTCAGTGAGGGCTCGCACCGACCGAGCTCGCCACCTCACTCCGTCTTCGGTGTGTCATCAGCGCTGACGAGGACCGCGCCAGTCGACATCGGCTGAACCACACGCCGATAGATCGACAGATACCCGCTCGACTTCGATAAAGCCGGCTCGCCACGACGGGCGCGGCGCGCATCGAGTTCCGCTCGCGCGACGTCGAGATCCAGAGTACGCGCGTCGACGTCGATCGTGATGCGATCGCCGTTCTCGACGAGCGACAGCGGACCGCCGGCGGCGGATTCTGGCGAGACTTCCGCAACCGTCATGCCTTTGTTGCACAGCCCCGAGAGCTGGCCATCGGACACGAACGCGACGTCGTTCTCGAGGCCGGCAGCGTAGATCGCGAAGACGACTCTCGACGCCGACCCCGCCATCGCGGGGCCGCCCTTTGGTCCGCAGCCGCGCAGCACGAGCGCACCGCCTGGCTTCAGCGCTCCCTGCTGCACGCCCGCAATCGCCGCGGGCACATCGTCGTAGACGAGTGCGGTGCCGCTGAAGCGCAGCGGGTGCCCGGGCTCACGAATTCCGGGCTTGATGATGGCGCTTTCTGGGGCAAGAGAGCCGCGCAGCACGACGATCGATGCGTTGCGGGCGAACGGACGGCTCAGCGGACGAATGACGTCCCGGTTCGCATTCGTTGCGTTTGCGATGTTCTCGCCAAGTGTTCGTCCGGTTACCGTGAGCGCGTCGCGATCGAGCAGCGGTGAGAGCTCTTTCAACAAAGCGTGAGCGCCGCCTGCCGCCTCGAACGCATCGATCGTGTCGTTGCCATTCGGCGCGACGGCGGCCAGCACGGGAACCTGCCCGCCGAGCTCGTTGAAGAGCGCAAAGACATCAACATCGACGCCGCTCTCGACGGCGGTCGCCTGAAGATGCTTGATGCAGTTGATCGATCCGCTGACCGCCAGCACCGACGCAGCGGCGTTTCGAAAGGCGCCCGGCGTGAGGATGCGCCGCGGCGTCAGGTCGTTCCACACCATGTCGACGATGCGGCGACCCGACTGGCGCGCGATGTCGAACATCTTCTCGCTGTTGGCGAGCACGGGCGCGGCGCCGGGCAGCGTCATGCCGAGCGCTTCGCAGACGATGTGCATCGAGTTGGCGGTGCCCATGCCCGCGCAGACACCAGGTCCGGTGATGGCGTGATCGCACATGCCGCCGAGCGTCTCCTTCGACAGCTTGCCGAACATCGCCTGGACCGATCCGATGAACACCTCTTCGATGTCGACGTGCTTCCCCTCGTAGTGACCGCTCGGTTGATAGCCGCAGATGACGAGGATCGTCGGGATGTTGAAGCGCCCTGCTGCCATCAGGTGCGCCGGCGGTGTTTTGTCGCACGACGAGAGGCAGATCATGCCGTCGAGCTGAGCGCCCTCGATCGCGATCTCCATGTCGTTGACGATGAGATCGCGGCTGGCGAGCATGTAGCCACCGCCCGCACCGGCACTGATGATGAAATCACTTGGCGCTGCGGTGCGTATTTCAAAGGGGAGACCGCCGGCCTCGCGAACCGCGTCCTTGACGACTCTGGCGATGCCGTCGAGATGGCTGAAGCAGATCGCCAGCTCCGACGAGCTGTTGACGACCGCGATCTTCGGTTTCAGCATGTCGTCGGCGGTCAGACCAAGCGCCCGCCATTGCGCGCGACGGACTGCCTCGCGAGGGGAGCCTGGTTCGAAGTTGCTGCGCAGGGTTCTCTTCATGGATGCAGGGTATGACAGTGTAGGCCGGGCCTGCTGTTTAGGCCCTGCGTGTCGGTAATATTGAATAATGCCGCTCAGCGTGAACCTCACAGACTCGGAACAACGCATGCTCGACGGCCGCGAGGGCAAGGCGCGGCAGAAGGCGATGGCGCTGCTCGTGCGCTATGCGACTGCGCTGGGCGCCGAGCGTTTCGTCGAGACACGCAACGTGGCGGGTGTACCCGGATCGGCTAATCCGTTCCTGCAGAACTACTACAAGGACAAGAACGCCGACGGCCGCGATGCGATCTTCTCCTACTTCGATCTCGATGCCGACGAGCTCGTCGACGTGCCGAATGCGGTCGTGCCGACCTATCACCTGCAGGGTGGAGCCGATCCGACGGCCTGGCAGACGCTCGGTGTCAGAGTTGAAGTCTTTCGCAATCACGAGGCGCGCGAGGCCTTCGCCGCCCAGCACGACGTCGGCATTCTCAAGACGTGCACGCCCTATCTGGCGGGAAACGTTCCCGCCAGAGGCGAGCACCTCGCGTGGATGGAATCGTCAGCCGTCATCTACGCCAACTCGGTCATCGGCGCGCGGACCAACACCGAAGGCCGCGAGAGCACGAGTGCGGCGATGTTGACCGGAAGGATTCCCGACTGGGGACTTCATCAAACGGAGCACCGGTACGGTACTCACCACATCGAGGTCGACCTCGACGTCGAGTCGGTCATGGACTGGGGCATGCTCGGGTATTTCGTCGGCGATGCGGTGCAGGAGCGCATTCCAGTACTGAGCGGCCGCTACCATGCGCCCGACATCGTGCGGCTCAAGCACTTCGGCGCGGCCGCCTCGAGCTCCGGCGGCGTCGAGATGTATCACATCGTCGGCGTTACGCCAGAGGCCGAGACGATCGCGATGGCATTCGGGCCGCGTCAGCCGAGTGAGCGGATCAGGTACGGCCGCCACGAGCAGCGTCGCGTGTACGATCAGCTCAATGCCAATGCAAGTGATCCCGCGGTCGACTACGTGATGCTTGGCTGTCCGCACGCAGCGCTCGAGCAGCTCCAGGAGGCCGCGCGTCTGCTCGACGGCAGGAAAGTGAACGGCAATTGTCAGCTGTGGATCTTCACCTCCCGTGCGGTGAAGGCCCAGGCGCAGGCCGCTGGGATCACCCCGGTCCTTGCGGACGCGGGGGCGGTTCTCTTGACTGACACCTGTTCGGCGTTTGCGCAGGCCGTGCCGCCGGGCACGAAGGTCGCGGCGCTCGATTCGGCGAAGCAGGCGCACTACCTGCCGGCGATTCTCGGAGTGCAGGCCTGGTTCGGATCGACCGCCGATTGCATCAACGCAGCGATCACCGGTCGATGGAGCGGGTCGGCGCCGTGACTCTTGCCGCGACGATCGTGTTGCGCGGACGCATGGTGTATGGGGGTCGCGCCGAAGGAGAAGCACTGGTCACGCGCCAGACGATCCCCGGGTGGGGAGGTGTCAATCCGGTGCAGGGTGTCATCACCGAGACGCAGCACGAACTGCGAGGCCAGAGCTTCAAGGACAAAGTGCTCGTCTGCCGGGGCGCGAAGGGATCGTCCGGATGGTCGGCGATGTATCACACCGCGCGGCTGGCCGGCACTGCACCGAAGGCGCTCGTGTTCAACGAGATGACAACGAAGATCGCGCTCGGCGCCGTGGTGATGCGGATACCGAGCGTGACCGACCTGGATCGCGATCCGCTCGAGATCATCGAGACTGGTGACTGGGTCATCGTCGATGGCGATCGCGGGATCGTCGAAGTCGTGAAGCGGGGACGCTGAGATGCGAAGGGCAACAGCATTCGTGATCGCTGCGATCGCTTTCCTCGTGGTGTCGACCGGCCGTGCGCAGGACGTCGACACCGAGCGCCTGCGCAGCGCGGCGTCGCGAGCGTTGGCAGCCATCCAGAAGGCGCAGGCCACGTGGTACACGACGAACAAGCAGGTGTGCGCCTCCTGCCATCACCAGTATCAGCCCGCCCTCGCGTATCGCGCGGCGCGCGAACACGATGTTCCGCTCGACGAGGCGATCGCGCGCGCCGACGCGGTCAAGGCGTTCACGTTTGCCGACATCGATCGCGCTGTGCAGTACACACACGTCATCGAGCCGGCGATGGACGACGCGTACCGGTTGGTCGCCGCCGATGCAGCCGGTGTGAAAGCAAACCTTGGCGCGGCCGTGTACGCGCGCCTGCTGATCTCGCGTCAGAACCGCGACGGCGACTGGGATGGATTTCATCAGCGGCCGCCATCGTCGTACAGCAGGGTGACGATGGCCGCGCTGGGACTGCGGGCAGTGCAGCTGTATCACCATCCGAGTCAACAGCGACAGGCCGATGCCGCCGTGACTCGCGCGCGACAGTTCCTCGAGTCGCATACGCCGAGAGACACCGAAGAGCGCACCTATCAGATGCTCGGACTGCGATGGGCGGGAGCGAGCCGATCGGTCTTGCGCAATCTCGCCAGTGCATTGAAGGCATTGCAGCGTCAGGACGGAGGCTGGAACTCGTTGGCGGGGCGGGAGAGCGATCCGTACTCGACGGCCGAAGCGCTCGTGGGCCTGCACGACGGCGGCGGCGTGGCGTACTTCGATGCCGCGTGGCAGCGGGGCATCGAGTATCTCCTGAAGACGCAAGCCGCCGACGGTACCTGGCACACCGCGACCCGCCTTCACCCGCCCGCGCCGGTGAGCCCGCCGTACTTCGATGCGGGGTACCCCGGCGGTCATGACCAGTTCCTGTCGATGCAGGGCGCGAGTTGGGCGGTGATCGCGTTTTCGTACGCCACCGGACCAGGCAGGCGAGTGGCACCTCCTGAACTGGCACAGACGGAGCCATCGGGGATCGAGTCGTGGGTCGAGCCGATGTTGTTCGGTACGGTGGCCGATGTCAGGAAGCTCCTCGATGACGGACTCGATCCGAACGCGAAGACGAAGTCCGGCGGCACGACCGCGTTGATGATGGCGGCGCCCGATGTCGAGAAAATGCGGCTGCTGATCGATCGGGGCGCCAACGTGAATGCCCGGGCGCAATCACGGTTCTCTGCGCTGATGGTCGCGGCGCAGTATCAGGACGCCGATCCCGCGATCAATCTGTTGCTCGACCGCGGTGCGCAAGTGGCGTCTCCGCCGGAAGGCGCGCCGGTGTTCGGCGCCAACCCGTTCTTTCTTGCGTCCTATGCGGGCAACGCCAGGAGCCTCAAGCGGCTGCTCGATGCGGGAGGGAAGCTCGATGACGCGATGACGCTCATCGGCACGTCGCGGACGACCCCGCTGCTTGGCGCCTTCAAGTTCGGCGACAAGGAGGTCGCGACGACGCTGTTCGATCTTGGCGCGCCGGTCGATTCGGCTGATGGCAACGGCATCACGATGCTCGGCCGATGCGCGCTCAACAACGACGTCGAGATGGCGCGCATGCTGATCGCGCGCGGTGCCAACGTCAACGTCGTCGACAAGCTCGGGATGACGCCGCTGCTGTGGGCGGCCAACATCGACTTCGGCGACGCGGCGATGATCGACCTGCTCCTGAAATCGGGGGCACGCGCGGACGCGAAGAACAAGGACGGCCTCACACCGCTGGAGCTCGCCCGCCAGCACGGCCACACCAACCTGATTCCTGCGCTCGAAAAAGCCCGCTAGCACCGTAGGGTCCGCCCTCAGGCGAACTAGGCCGCCAGACGTGTGCAAACACGTGAATATTAAATAAATCAATTTAGTACTTGATTTAGTTAATTGATACTACGCACAATACGCCTATACTCAATGGCAACTAAGGATTGGCAGACCCTTACCAAGCTCACAGGCGGTGGGCACATCGAGATCCAGCGTGTGCGCCTAGTCGAACAGGATGTCGCAATCGAGGGTCCGTTCGAGCTGCCTCCGCTCGCCCAGCTCTCCGCCGAAGACCAGATCTTCGTGGCCGCTTTCGTGCGCTGCCACGGGTCGATCAAGCAGATGGAGAAGTTCTTCGGGGTGAGCTACCCGACGATCAAGAACCGCCTGAATCGCATCGGCGCGCAGCTGCCGTTCGTCGAAGTCGAACCGGCGCCGGAACCGGAGGCCAAACGAGCGACAGCAGACGACCTGCTGTCGAAGCTGGAACGGGGAGAGATGAGCGTGCGCGACGTGATCGCCAAGCTCAAGACGCCATCAGAAGGAGATCGATCATGAGCGACGACATCCGGCGCGTGCTCGACCTGCTGGCCCAGGGGAAGATCACGGTCGAAGAGGCCGAACAACTCCTGCACGCCCTCAAGGAGCAACCGCGCACCGAGGGCGCGCCGAAGGCGGAGGCGACCTCCTCTGCGACGCGGCGCTTCATCCGCATTCGCGTCACCAAACCGGGCAGGCACGGGCGCGAGGACAAGGACGTGAGCATCCGGGTCCCGATCTCCGTGGTGCGCGGCGGCCTGCGTCTCGGCACGATGATTCCCGGCTTCCACGCCAGCATGAACGCGCGGCTCCGGGAGCGCGGCGTCGATATCGACCTCTCGAAGATCGATCCCGCGATGATCGAATCGCTGCTGGCGGAGATGGGCGAGTTCAACATCGACGTCAAACCAACTGGTGAACAGGTTCGCATCACCTACGAATAGGAGGAGCCGCCACCATGCAGACGGTGCTGATCACGGGGTGTTCGTCGGGCATCGGCCGGATGGCCGCGCGCCTGTTTGCCGAACGAGGCTGGAACGTGGCGGCCACCGCACGTCGGCCGGAGGCGCTGATCGACCTGATGGCGCCCAACGTGGCCGTTCTTGCCCTCGATGTCACCGACGAACGCTCCATCGCCGCGGCCGTGGCGGCAACGATGGAACGGTTCGGACGCATCGACGTCCTCGTGAACAATGCCGGCTTCGGTGTCTTCGGCCCGCTCGAAGCGATCGGCCGCGCGGATCTGACACGTGAATTCGACGTCAACGTGCTCGGCCTCGCCGCGGTCACACGTCACGTGCTGCCGGTGATGCGGCAGCAGCGTCATGGCGCGATCGTCAACATGTCCTCGATTGGTGGAAGGGTCACGAGCCCACTGTGCTCGGCGTACTACGCGACCAAGTTCGCAGTAGAGGGTTTGTCGGATTCGCTCGCATATGAGCTGAAGGGGCACGGCATCCGCGTGAAGCTGGTCGAGCCTGCGCATTTCAAGACCGATTTCATCAGCCGATCGTTGACCTGGGCATCACATGAGGCCTACGAACCGCAGGCGGGCAACATGCGGGCGTGGATCGAGCGTGGCGATCGGCACGCGCCAAGCGCGGAGCCGGTTGCGGAAGCCATCTATCGGGCCGCTCTCGATCAGTCTTGGCGGCTTCGCTATCCGGTGAAAGGTCGACTGATGCTCGCGATGCACGCGCTGCTTCCGCAAACGCTCTGGCGCGGAATGATGTCGGCGGCGCTGACGCGGAGGCCGAAGACGGCTTGAGCGCGGGCTTCGACCTGCGGCGCGGGGTCCTCTTTGATTGCCTGCACGATCCCTGGATGGCGGGCTGCACGGATCGATCCGACGATCGCGTTACGTTCCGAGTAGCTGGACAGAGAAGCAGACCTGAGCCTGACCGCGCTGCGCGGTGTCCTTGCGCGCGCGCTCAACGAGTCGCGTGGACCAGGGACCAAGGACTAAGGACGGTCCCCGGCCACCCAAAGGACGGACCAAGCACCAAGTCCCAAGGACCAAGAACGGCAGCTACACGGAAACGAACTCCTCTAAAGCCGGGCACTACATCGATCTGTCCGCCTGAAGGCGGACACTACGTACGGCGATCGAGATTCGCGGTGAGTCGCCGCTGCAACGCAGACAGATCGATTGCGTGTACCGGGCCGCTGCCGGCGAGATCGAGCGCGTGCGCCGCGGCTGCGCCCATCGCAATACAGGGCCCCATCACCCGGATCGCCGACAGTGCGGCGACGTCGGCATCGACGCAGCGGCCGGCCGCGACGATGTTGTCGGCGTCGCGCGGAATCATGCACGAGAGCGGGATGTAGTAGACGTGATCCGGGGCGAACTTCTCCCAGTGCACCAGATCAGGGGCATTGTGCAGTTCGACCCACCACGCGCAGCGCGCGGCGGCATCAGCGGGCCGTGCTCCCGATCGGATGTCGTCGAGCGTCAGCTGACGACGACCGACGATCCAGCGCGTCTGTCTCAACCCGGGGTTGCCATACACGCGCACCTGCGCGTTGCGGAAGATGTCGGGAAACTCCGCGCGCAGGAACCGGATCACGTTGTCCGCCTGGCGACGACCCTCGAACACCATCTGCGCGCCCGCCATCGGATCCAGCGGCGTCTCGAAATGCGTGACGTTGGCGAGCATGATGTTCTTGCCGGGAAAATGCATCAGGAACCCGTCATGACGCACGAGCCCATAGACGTCGCCCCGCTCGGCGAGCCTTTGGTGCACGTCGGCGATAACGAGGCTGTTCACCGTCTCGGTGTCGTATCCCTCGATCAGGAAATTCATCGAGCCGAAGACGGCCGCGTCAGGCTCACGCATCTCGAGGCCGGCCTCATAGGTGAGGCTCGCATCGCCTGATGCATCGACGTATCCGTTGGCCGCGACGCGCACGCTGCCGAACCGCGTGGCGAAGTCGATGTGCCGCACCCGCTTCTGTTCGAGGGTGACGTCAATCAGCACCGCGCCGACGAGCGCACGAATGCCCGCCGCCTCGACCTGACGCTCGATCCACCGCGCCAGCCGCACCTCGTCGTACTGAAAGGTGATGGTCCCGGTCATCGAAACGCGGCGATTGATCGCTCCTTCACCCGTGAGATCGGTGATGAGGTCGTCGGCGATCCCATGCGTGATCTGGTATGGCTGCTGCCCGTGTGTGTAGAGACCGATGATGGTCCCGATAATCGACCCGATCGCCTGGCCGCCAAGCGCGGGCGCAGCATCGACGAGCACGACCGAGCGGCCAAGCCGCGCGGCCTCCAGTGCGGCGGATACCCCTGCAATGCCCGCGCCGACCACGCACACATCCGTGGTGATGCTGGTCGGAACCCCCTGCGGAGGACGACGCACCACGCGCGTCGTCGTGGCTGGTGCCATGAGTTCATACGTTAGCCCAGGAACGCGGAAATCCTGACGAAGAATTCAGCAAGTCTTCAGGCCAGGCGGGGCGGTTGCTGCGTACGATCTGGTCGTGCGTACGGCGTACTGGCTTCTCCTGCTGACCGGCGCGGTCGTGATCACCGCGTCCGTCCTCAATCAGCGCTCGTCGGGAACGACGACAGCGACGGCAGAGAAGGTCGCTGTCGATGGCACGCCGGTCGGGACGGTGAGGGAGATCATGAAGGGAATGGTCGATCCCAATGCGGAGATCGTCTGGGGTGCGGTTGGCGTCGTGCACGAGAAGACCGGCACGACGGAAAAGGAGCCGCGCTCCGAGGAGGAATGGACCGTCGTCGAGAACGGCGCGATGGCGCTGGCCGAGGTGGCCAATCTGCTGAAGATGCCAGGGCGTCTGATCGCGCGGCCCGAAGAAGCGAGCACGATGCGATGGCCGGAAGCCACGATGACCCCGGCCCAGATCGAAGAACGGCTCGCGAACAACCGGGTGTCGTGGGACAAGTCGGCGACCGCGCTTCAGACAGCGGCGATGAAGGCCTTTGCCGCAGCCAGGGCGCACGACAAGGATGCCGTCTTCAACGTCGGCGAAGAGATCGATAACGCCTGCGAGAGCTGTCACATCGTCTACTGGTATCCAGTGGACGGAACAGCGAATGCCCCGCCTTCACGCGAAGCGCCTCGCCGGGTTTCGCCGTAGCCCGAGGCGGAGGCGGACCCCTCATCCTTCCTGACGAAGAATTAATCAAGTCTTCAGGTGAACTGTCGCATCGCGTGCGTACGATGTCGCGTGTGAACCGGGAACCTGACTCCTGATTCCTGACTCCTGACTCCTGATTCCTGATTCCTGATTCCTGATTCCTTTTGGAGTATCTATGCGAACGGTCTATTCCACCCTGCTCGTTGTGAGCGCCCTCGTCTTCGCCGCGTGTGATGGCAACAAGAGTGCGTCTGCGGGCACAGCGACGCCGGCCGCGACGGTTGCATCTGCAATGACGCCAGTCGGCACCGTCAAGGAAATCATGAAGGGCATCGTCGATCCCAGTTCGAAGGAGATCTGGGATTCGGTGGGAACGGAATCGGGACCGAAGGGGCTGATCGAGAGATCGCCGAAGAACGACGAGGAGTGGGCCAAGATCGAGGGCGATGCGCTGATGCTCGCCGAAGTGGCGAATCTCCTGAAGATGCCGGGGCGCCACGTCGCGCTTCCCGAACAAGCCAATCTGAAGAGTCAGCCCGACGCGCCGGAACTGACGCCGGTCCAGATCGAAGACAAGATTGCGAAGGACCGCGCGGCGTGGGAACAGAAGGCTGACGCCCTGCAAGCGACCGCACTGAAAACGAGAGCAGCCGCCAAAGCACACGACAAGGACGCATTGCTCAATGTCGGCGAAGAGGTCGACAACGCGTGCGAGAGCTGCCACCTGGTGTACTGGTATCCCGATGAGAAAAGGCCGGGCGCACCGGGTGCCGACGCAGCGCCAGGCAAATCCGACGCAGCGCCCAAGAAATAGGGCTCAGATATACTGGTCGCGCTCGAGGAGGCGTGATGAGAACGTGGCTTCGTGGTTCGTGTGCGGGCGTAGCGCTTGGCGGCGCCCTCATTCTGACGTCCGGTCGTCCGGTCGCCCAGCAGCCACAGCAGGGCCCGCAGTCCACGTCGACCTGTCAGCCCGCAACGCCCGCGCGCGGCGCGGCACCGGCCGGTCGCGCGGGCCAGGCTCCTCCGGGACGCGGGGCCGGACAAGCCCCGGCAGGCCGCGCTGCTACTGCGCGAGTTGGTGGAGGAGGCGGCACGCCGCCTCCGATTCCGTGGGCAGCCCCGTCGCTCCCTGACGGCCCGATTGCGATTCAATCGGCCGTACCCGCGCATCGCAATCTGCGACTCGTCGTCACCAAAGGCCTGACGCATCCATGGGGCATGGCGTTTCTGCCCGATGGCAGCATCCTGATCACGGAGCGGCCCGGCTGCCTGCGCATCGTGCGCAACGGCGTGCTCGATCCGAAGCTCGTCGCCGGCCTGCCACCGATTTCGGCGCAGGGGCTTTCCGGGTTGATGGACATCGCGCTCCATCCGCGCTTCACCGAAAACAAGTTCGTCTACCTCACGTATCACAAGCCCAATCCCGCCGCGGCTGGAGGAGCTCCGGGGTTCGGCCCTGGCGCTCCACCTGCGCGACTGGCGACCCTTGCGCGCGGCACGTGGGATGGCAACGCGCTCACCAACGTCAAAGAGCTCTTCGTCGCCGACGCGACGACCGAAGCATCGCGCATCGTCTTCGGCCGCGACGGCATGATCTACATGAGTCTCGGCCGCTCGACTGAAGGCGCGAACGCGCCGTCGCAGGACCCGAACAACTACGGCGGCAAGCTCCTGCGATTGCGCGACGACGGCACCGTCCCGCCGGACAACCCGTTCGTCGGGAAGGCGGGATACAAGCCGGAGATCTACACGCTCGGTCATCGCAATCAGCTTGGTCTCTCGGTCAATCCGGAGACGGGACAGATCTGGGCCAGCGAGCAGGGACCCAACGGTGGCGACGAGGTCAACATCATCCAGGCAGGCAGGAACTACGGATGGCCCGTCATCAGCCAGGGCCGCAGCTACCCGGGCCCGCGCATCTCCGATCAACCGGTGCACGAGGGCATGGAGCAGCCGCACATCGTGTGGATCCCGTCGATCGCGCTCTCGGGCATGACCTTCTACACCGGCGACAAATTCCCAGGGTGGAAAGGGAATCTGTTCGTCGGCGGATTGCGTCAGGGCGAAGTGCCGCGGACCGGTCAGATGCAGCGCGTCGAGTTCAACAGTAAATGGGAAGAAGTGCGGCGCGAACCGATGCTGCGCGAGCTCGGTCAGCGTATTCGCGACGTGCGGCAGGGTCCCGACGGATACGTCTACGTTCTGACCGAAGAGAACGACGCTGCGCTCATTCGCATCGAGCCGGCCGAATCGGGATCGACGAGATAAGACCAATGAAGATCGCAGATCGAATGACGCGGATCGGAATCGAGTCCGCGTTCGAAGTGCTGCAGCGCGCCCGCGCGCTCGAGGCACTAGGGAAGAACATCATTCACCTCGAGATTGGGCAGCCGGACTTTCCGACGCCCGCGCACATCAAAGAGGCGGCCAAGCGCGCGCTCGATGAAGGCTGGACGGGCTACGGTCCGACGCCGGGCTTTCCGGATTTCCGCGAGGCGATTGCCAACTACATTTCGACGACGCGTGGCATCAAGGTCTCGGGACCGAACGTCGTCGTGGTGCCCGGCGGCAAGCCGATCATGTTCTTCGCCATGATGGCCGTGGTCGAACCGGGTGACGAAGTCATCTATCCTAATCCAGGTTTTCCGATCTACGAGTCGGTGGTCAACTTCCTCGGTGCGACACCGGTCCCGATTCCGCTCGTCGAGAGCCGCGGCTTCTCGTTCGACCTCGACGCGTTCGAGTCGAAGCTTTCGTCCCGCACCAGGATGGTGGTGCTGAACTCGCCGGCGAATCCGACCGGCGGCGTGATCCCGCGCGAGGATTTGAAACGTATCGCGGATCTGCTTCGCGGCCGCGATGTGCTGTTGCTCAGCGACGAGATCTACTCGCGCATCTGCTATGGCGTGCAGCCTTCGTCGATTACCCAGTTCGACGGGATGCTCGAGAAGACGATCATCCTCGACGGCTTCTCGAAGACCTACTCGATGACAGGCTGGCGCCTCGGCTACGGGGTGATGCCGTTGTGGCTGGTCGACGCAGTCGACAAGCTGATGGTCAACTCGAATTCCTGCACCGCGAGCTTCACCCAGCGTGCAGGCCTCGCGGCACTGCAGGGACCGCAGGATGCGGTCGATCAGATGGTCGCCGAATTTCGTCGTCGGCGCGATGCGATCGTCAAGGGGCTGAATCAGATTCCCGGCTTCAGCTGCACGGTACCCGACGGCGCGTTCTATGTGTTCCCGAACATCAAGGGGACGGGGATGTCGAGCCGTGACCTGGCGAACATGCTGCTGAACGATGCAGGCGTCGCCTGCCTGAGCGGCACCGCGTTCGGCAGTTACGGCGACGGCTACCTGCGATTCAGCTACGCCAATTCGCTCGAGAACATCGAGGAAGCACTCAGTCGCATCCGCGCGCAGTCGGAGCGCTGGGCGACTGCGGCGGCACGTACGTAGAGGCCGGCTTCCGCCGGCCTTGTGAGCCGCCTGAAGGCGGCCCCTACGAGATCAACGTGAAGCGTCTGCCTAATTCGTCCGCGCGGCCTGGCGCAGCAGTGCCATCACTTCTTCAGATTCCTTCGGCACGCCTGCACTCAGGATCTCGGTGCCTGTCGGCGTGACGAGCACGCTGTCTTCGATGCGGATGTGCAGTCCCGGCA
>DATFRP010000355.1:0-18190 GCA_035263125.1 Vicinamibacterales bacterium | reverse complement strand
TCCAATCGGTCGGTACTCTCGTTCCTGTAGCACGCGTAGCAGTTTGGTCTGCAGGTACGGCGGCATTTCGCCGATCTCGTCCAGCAGCAGCGATCCGTTCTCGGCCATCTCGAGCAGCCCGATCTTGTCGGTGAAGGCGCCTGTGAACGCGCCTTTCTTGTATCCGAACAGCTCGCTCTCGATCAGATCCTTGGGGATCGACGCACAGTTGATCTTGATGAAAGGACCGCTGGCGCGATTGGAGTGATGATGGATGGCATTGGCGATGACTTCCTTGCCGGTGCCGTTCTCTCCCTGAATCAGGATGTTCGCGTCACTTGCGGCCACGCTCTCGATCAAGTCGAAGAGCTCTTTCATCACACGGCTCTGCCCCACGACGTTGGCAAAGCTGTACTGCTCGCGCACCTGCTCTTTCAGGTGCTGATGCTCCACACGTTCCTCCGTACGGCGGGCGGCCTGGCGGAGCAGATCCATGAGACCGTCTTCAGTGACCGGCTTCTCGAGGAAGAAGAAGGCACCTGCCCTCCCCGCCTCGACGGCACGGGTGATCGTGCCCTTGCCGCCAATCACAATGGTCTCCGGCTGCGGATCGATGTCCTTGAGGCGCCGCAACAAATCGATACCGTCGATGTCATGCAGCGTCAGGTCCGTCAACACAACGTCCGGACGCCAATAACGAAAGACTTCCTCGCCTTGTGCACCGCTCGGCGCGACGCGCACTTCGTAGCCCTCGATCTCCATGACCGACTTCAACCACGTCGTCATGCCGTGATCGTCGACTACGGCGAGCACTCGCCGTCTGCGCTTATTGGCGACGGAAAGGGGAAGTGCCATAGCTGGCAGAACTGTAGGTCATCCGCGCGTCTGCAATCAATACACAATTCACCTTAACGATGTGGAACCGGACACCCGGTATTTCTTACACCTAGCTCTGCCGCTGTGGGCTCGGACCCCCACCCGTCCGTATAATCCGGTTCAGCTCTGATGGATACGCTCGACACGCACGTTCAGACCGACTCGGTGCTGTTCCGAGAAAACAGCAGCCGAATGATGCAGCTCGTGGCCGAATTACGAGAGCGTCTCGCCCAGGCGCGTCTTGGCGGCGGCGAAAAATATCTGCAGCGCCATCGCGATCAGGGCAAGCTGCCAGTGCGCGATCGCATCGATCGCCTGCTGGATCCCGGATCGCCGTTTCTCGAGCTTTCGCCCTTGGCCGCGTGGGACATGTATGAGGGTGACGCACCCGGGGCGGGCATCGTCACTGGAATCGGGCGCGTGTCGTCGCGCGAGGTCGTCATCGTCGCCAACGATGCGACCGTGAAGGGCGGGACCTACTACCCGATCACAGTCAAGAAGCACGTGCGCGCCCAGGACGTCGCGCTCGCGAACCGACTGCCCTGCGTGTACCTCGTCGACTCGGGTGGCGCGTTCCTGCCGCTGCAGGCCGAGGTGTTTCCTGACCGCGATCACTTCGGGCGAATCTTCTTCAATCAGGCCCGCATGTCGGCGCAACGCATCGCGCAGATTGCCGTCGTGATGGGCTCGTGCACTGCAGGCGGCGCGTATGTGCCGGCGATGTCCGACGAAACCATCATCGTCAAAGGAACGGGCACCATCTTTCTTGGTGGACCACCGCTCGTCAAAGCGGCGACCGGGGAGGAGGTCACAGCCGAGGAGCTTGGCGGCGCTGACGTACACACCCGCCTCTCGGGCGTCGCCGACTACATGGCCGACGACGACGACCATGCGCTGCATCTCGCTCGGACGATCGTCTCGACGATCAACACAACGAAGACGCTGCCGGTCGATCTGATGAGCCCGGAAGATCCCGCCTACGACCCGCAGGAGATCTACGGCATCGTCAACGCCGACGTACGCAAGCCGTACGACGTGCGTGAAGTGATCGCCCGACTCGTCGACGGATCCCGCTTCGACGAGTTCAAGCAGCGTTATGCGCCGACGATTGTCACCGGGTTCGGCCGCATTCAGGGATTCCTGGTCGGCATCGTCGCCAACAACGGCGTGCTCTTCTCGGAATCCGCGCTCAAGGCCACGCACTTCATCGAGCTGTGCAACCTGCGCGGCATTCCGCTGATCTTTCTGCAGAACATCACCGGCTTCATGGTCGGACGCCAGTACGAGCGCGGCGGCATCGCCAAGGACGGCGCCAAGATGGTGCACGCTGTCGCCAACTCCGTCGTCCCCAAGTTCACCGTCGTGATCGGAGGCTCGTTCGGCGCCGGCAACTACGGCATGTGCGGCCGCGCGTACGATCCACGCTTCCTGTGGATGTGGCCCAACGCACGCATCTCGGTGATGGGTGGCGAGCAGGCCGCCGGTGTGCTCACGACCATCAAGCGCGATCAACTCGCGCGAGAAGGAAAGGCGTTGAGCGACGAAGAAGAACGCAGCATCCGGGATCCCATTCTCGAGAAGTACGATCGCGAGGGGTCTCCCTACTACTCCACTGCCCGCTTGTGGGACGACGGGATCCTCGATCCCGTGAACACTCGTGCAGCGCTCGCCCTGGCGATCTCCGCTGCTTACAACGCACCGATACCACCCGCGCAGTTCGGTGTGTTCAGAATGTAAGCTTGTTGGAGAAAACGGAGGGGACGAAGGCAACGGAGGGGACGGAGAAGACGGATTAACAGGAGGAACGGAGCAACGGAGATCGGACGGAGAACGCCACGCCGATACCCGCAATCACGACACGAGTGTGACTGCATTCATGATTGTGGGTATCGGCGTGGCGTAACTCCGTTCGTTCTCCGTTCCTCCGTTTCTCCTGTTAAACCCGTTTCCTCCGCCTCCTCCGTTGCCTCGAGAGCAACGAATGTTCAAGCGACTACTGATTGCGAACCGCGGCGAGATAGCCGTTCGCGTGATTCGCGCGTGTCGCGAGATGGGGATCGAGTCGGTGGCGGTCTACTCCGACGCCGATCGCATGTCGCTGCACACCACGCTCGCGGATCGGGCCGTGCGCATTGGGCCGTCGTCGGCGGCTGAGAGCTACCTGTCCATCAGCGCGATCATCGATGCCGCGCGCAGCAGCGGTGCACAGGCGGTGCATCCAGGTTACGGCTTCCTTTCAGAGAACCAGGATCTCGCGTCCGCATGTGTCGACGCCGGCCTCGCGTTCATCGGTCCGCCGGCAGACGTCATCTCGACGATGGGATCGAAGATCGTGGCACGGCGCATCGCGAGGGAAGCCGGCGCGCCGGTGGTGCCGGGAGAAACACCCGTAGATCAGTCCGATCAGGCTATCGCGGCCGCGGCAACCGCCATCGGGTTTCCGGTACTCATCAAACCGTCCGAAGGCGGCGGTGGCATCGGCATGAAAGAGGGGCACGCCGCCGCCACACTTTCTGCGGCGATCGCGCAGGCTCGACGCGAGGCGATAGCGGCATTCGGCGATGGCACACTCTACGTCGAGCGCCTCATCGCCGCACCGCGTCACGTCGAGTTCCAGGTGCTGGCCGATCATCATGGCCAGGTGCTGCACGTGTTCGAGCGCGAGTGCTCGATTCAGCGTCGTCATCAGAAGGTGATCGAAGAGACGCCGTCGACTGTCATGACCCCGCAGTTGAGAGCGCGCATGGGAGCGGCGGCGGTGGCCGTGGCGCGGGCTGCGGGATATCGCAACGCCGGAACGGTCGAGTTCCTCCTCGAAGGGACCGGCGATTCCGCGCGCTACTACTTCCTCGAGATGAACACACGCCTGCAGGTCGAGCATCCGGTCACCGAACAGGTCGCCGGCCTCGATCTCGTGCGCGCGCAGATTCGGATCGCGTCCGGCGAACCGCTGCCGTGGACGCAGGACGCCCTCACCCAGCGCGGACACGCGATCGAGGCGCGTGTGTACGCAGAGGATCCGATCAGCCATCTGCCGCAGGCGGGACCGTTGCTGCTCTATCGGGAACCGTCAATGCCGGGCGTCCGCATCGACTCGGGCGTCGCCGAAGGATCAAAGATCACGGTCCACTACGATCCCCTGCTCGCCAAACTCGTCGCCTGGGGCGAGACGCGCGAAATCGCGCGGCGACGAGCGCTCGCGGCGCTGCGCGCCTTTCCAATCCTCGGCATCAAGACGAACATCCCGATGCTCGTCGAGCTGCTCCAGCATCCCCGGTTCGTCGACGGCGCTCTCGATACGCGCTTCCTCGACGTCGAAGGTGCGTCGCTTGCAGCGCGACTCTCGACCGGGCCCACACCCGACGTGCTGGCGGTGGCGGCGGCGGCAAGGGCGACCACGGCCACGCCTGCAGCAGGCGGCGCGTCACGTGACATCGACCACTCGAGCCTGGATCCATGGACGTCTCTTCGGGGCGTGCGTGTCTGAATCGGCGGGAGATCGCCCTTTCGACGTGGTGCCGCTCGGTCAGGGACGATTTCAGCTGATCGACGGCGGTCGCAGGCGAACAGCGTTCGCCGTGGTAGCTGGCGACGCCTGGGTGTTTCTCGATGGCCGCGTCTTCGTTGTACCGACATCAGGCCAGACGACGCGACGGGTCAGCGCAGATGATGCCACCGCGCTGATGGCACCGATGCCGGCGACGGTGGTCAGCATTCACGTCGCCCCCGGCCAGCGGGTCGATCGCGATGCCTTGCTCATCACGCTCGAAGCGATGAAGATGGAACTGCCCATCAAGGCACCGCGGGCAGGACGGGTCACATCGCTGGCATGCCACGCGGGTGAGCTCGTTCAGCCTGGGGTGCGGCTGCTGGAGATCGACTATGGAACCTGAGATCGCGGCGCTCATGACCGAAGTGGTCGAAAAAATCGGCCTGCTGCGCCGTGACATGCAGCAGAAACACGAACTCGAACGCTACGAGGCGCGCTTCAATCGCATCGACCAGAAGATCTCAGCGCTCGCCGAACGGCTCTCGCTCGACGATCCAGATCTGGCGAAAGCGATCCGAACCGCGTGGCGCCTTCCCGCGCGCAGCCTCGCCTTCCGGAACACCGAACATCAGAAGGGAAACACGTAGGACTGGTCCTTTCGGACCGGCCGGAGACAGGCTTCAGTCCTTGGGCCCCTGCGTCTGATTCGACAAATAACGTTCGTAGCCCATTTCTTTGATCTGATGGAGCTGCGCCTCGAGCCAGTCGACGTGCTCTTCTTCGTCCCTCAGAAGCTTCGCGAACAGATCGCGTGACGCATCGTCATCGTTATCGCGTGCCACTTGTACGGCCTTGTTGTACATGGCGACGGCGTTGATTTCGAGCTTCAGGTCGGCTTCGAGCTGCGCCTTGACGTTCTGGCCGACACTCAGCTCCATCAGCTCCATCGTCGGCGTTGCGTCGAGGAAGAGGAGGCGCTCGATCAGCTCCTCGGCGTGCTTCATCTCATCGATCGACTGCTTCTTGATGTAGTCGCCAAGCAGGTGATACCCCCAGTTGTGACACATCTCGGCGTGCAGGAAGTACTGATTGATCGCCGTCAGCTCCTCTTTGAGGGCGTGATTGAGTTGAGCAATCACTTTCGCGTTCCCACGCATTCCGCCGCCTCCTTCGCGCGCGCCGTCGCGCGCGTCATGTGCGAGTCATCGTATGCCGGAAGGCGCAGAATGCTCAATGTCCGCGCCGAAACGGGCAGCGGGAATGTGTTAAAGTACTCGCGTCTAACGACATAGATGCCGGTCAAACCGCTCGACGTGACCCTCGAGCTAGCCCCCAAGGCGCGTTTCGACGTCGTCAACCTCAGATCTCACTTCGCGGCGGAACACAAGGCGATTGGGGCGTTTCCCCGCTGCCTCTACTGGTCTTGTCATACGACTGCCGGCTTCCTCGATCGAAGCCTCGCAGCGCGATTGCGGGCTCAGCGCATTCCGTCCTACGTCGACGCGTTCCGGACGATCTTCCCCGAGGGTGCCGGCTACCAGCATGACAAGCTGGAACATCGCCACGATCTCGATTCGACGCAGCGCGCGGTCGAACCGCGCAACGCCGACTCGCACCTGGCGTTCATCGCGAGCGGCCTGCGTACCTGCGTCACGCATCCCAATCGCGCGGACGAACCGGTGTGCTTCGTCGATCTCGACGGCATGAATGATGGCCGCCCCCGGCGTCGGTTTGCGCGGCTCATTGCCTTCACGCGCGAGCGTCTCGTCGGCTCGACACGCATCGAGGTGCCGGTCTCCGAGCACCCAATCGATTCGGTGAACCTGAAGGATCCCCGTCTCGGCATCTACGCGCAGCTCACGGAGTTCGTGCATCGGGCGGGCGTGTACAAAGGACGTTTGCGGCTCTCGCTCGATCCGACCGAGCGTCACTCGGCGCTCACGATCAACGAGTACGAAACGCTGTTGATGCGGCACGACCTTCACGAAGTGATGCGCAATCCGCTTCGATTCGTGGCCGAGAAATCCCGGCACGCGCTGGCCAACCCGTTTGCCGTTCCGGCAAAGACACTCGGCTACGCGAAGTACGACTTCGTGCGCGTACTCAACAAGAGTCTCGACACGCTCGGGCTGCGCGGATCGCTCGTGGAAAAGCTGATGGCGCGCACGGTAGCGGTGCCGGCGGCCCGCTTCTTCAGGACCGGCCGATCGGTGAATCTGCTGATTTCAGAGTGTGAGCAGGGCGGTTCGTCGATTGTCGAGGGCACCTACCAGAGCCCGATCCTGGTCCAGTGGCAGCACGCTCCGCGTCAGACGCGTGTCTTGCACGCATCCATTACCGAAATTCGATAACGCGGGGCCTACACGACAGGCCCGGCGTGATCGTCGATTTCAACGCGGCAAACGTTCCGGCATCTCCGCAACCGCGTACGAGACGACGGCGATCGCCGCGGCCGCGCGGGACACTTCTTCAGGCGTGATCCGTTCGACTGTGTCGGCTGCTGAATGATGAATCACGAAATACCGTGAGGCATCGCCGAGATAGGCCATCGTCGGCACGTTCCCGGCCTGTGCGATGGGACCGATGTCTGCCCCGCCACCGCCGGATGTCACATCTGGAAACTCGAGCGGGGCGAGCAGCGAGACGACCTGCGACATGACGGCGCGTGCCGCGGCGCTCCCCGAGAACCCGAGCACCGATGGCGAGAACACTCCCGAATCAGCCTCCAACGCCAGCACGTGATTGGTCGCCTCCGCCGCGTGCTGTTGGGCATAGGCAGCCGCACCGCGAAGCCCGTTCTCCTCGTTGGTCCACAACACGACTCGGACGGTGCGCCGCGGTCTCAGACCGAGCTTCTTCATCAGGCGCAGCGCTTCCCAGGTCGCAATGCATCCGACGCCATCATCGGACGCACCAGTGCCGACGTCCCACGAATCCAGGTGCCCCCCGATCAGGACGATCTCCTCCGGCTTCTCGCGGCCTCGAATCTCGCCCACGACGTTGGCCGACTCGACGTCCGATTCCATACGCGCTTCCATCATGAGGCGCATCCGGATCAGCCGTCCACGCGCGCTCAGTCGCGCGATCCGGTTGGCGTCTTCTGCAGAAACAGCCGCCGCGGGGATCGGCGCCTGACCGGGCGCATACGTCACGCTGCCCGTATGCGTCGTCCGCAGGCCGATCGGCCCCACCGATCGTACCAGCACCGCGACCGCACCGTGCTGCGAGGCTGCCCGGGCACCATCCGTACGATACGTGACCGTCTCCGAGTACCCGGAGAACGGCACATTGAACAGCACGATACGGCCACGCGCATCGACCGACTTGCCTCGAAGATCGTCGAAGCTGGTGACCACGAGCACTTCCGCTTCGAGGCCCGCCGGAGACGTCCCGACGCTGCCGCCGAGCCCGAGGATCGTCACGCTGCTGCGCGGTGGTTCCAGAATCTCCGCGCTCTCGCGGCCCCGGACCCAGCGAGGCACCATCACCCGCTCGGTGTGGACGTTCTCGAGGCCGTCGGCCTTCATCGTCCGGACTGCCCAGTCAATCGCCCTGGTCAGGTTCTCGGATCCGCTGAGACGCGGCCCATGCGTGTCGGTCAATTCAGCCAGACGACGCCAGGCGAAGTCGTCGTCAGTGGCCGCCTTGATGAGCCGGGTGCTGTCGTCCCGAATCGAGTTCAGCCACGAATGCGGCGACACCGTTTGCGCCGACACGCCGACGAGCACGGCGCCCAGTGTGAGCGCAACAAGACTGGAAACGAAGACGCGCATCTGTGTAATGGGGTCGGGAGTCATTTTCCCCCATAAGCCACGAAAATGACTCCCGACCCCCTTTTTCAGGAGGTCACCGGTTGAAAGAAGGCAGGCAGCCCCTGCCTGGTATCACGAAGGATCTCGACGATGGCCTGGCGATCTCCCAGCGTGAGGCTCTTGTAGCGCGGCGACGTGTCCCGGCCCGAGAGCACCTCCCACATGCGCGCGTAGACGGCATCCTTCGCGCGCGAAGGCAGCGCCTCGAATGCCGGCGTGTAGATCATGTAACTGCATGGATAGCGGAACAGGCGTCGACGCAGATCGAGCTCGCGCAACGATCGCCCTTTCGTGTCACGAGGTCCCTGCGCGGTGAACACCTTCTCGAATCCCGCGCCGCCGTGCACCGGGCCCACGAGCGGCGCCTCGTCCACGAATAGCAGATAGTCGACGAGATCCGTCGCGGCTTCCTTCACGCGGGCGTCGGCATCGGCGCTGGGTTTGCTCTCAGCAACCCTCGCCTCCCAGCCCGTTCGCGTGATCAGGTTCGTCATGTTGGTCTGATGGGCGAGCACGAGGAGCGGCACGACGTCGCTGTATGGCGTCGGATAGCCGGTGAGATCGAAGTGCCCCTCGACCGAGGTCAACACGCTGGTCGGGCTCGCGAGCTTCGACTTCCCCTTGTCGGCGGGCATCACGGGAATGTTGCCCATGTGCTTGGCGCCGCCGTGATCGCCCGTCACCCACCAGCCGCCCCATCGCTGCTCGAGCGGGCTGCCGTGAATCGTCGTGAAGCCGTTCGCATAGGACAGTTCGTCCGGCAGCGGATACACGCTCTGAACCAGAAGCCCTGGGACACCGAGCGTCTCCCACGACAGGTGGCATGCGAGACACTCGTTGTTGCGCCTCAACCGCGGCGACGGCGACGCTTTCTGGTCGAGCGAATAGAACAGCACGCCCTGCGCAGGATCCTGGACGGCCACTTCGAGCACGGCGCCGCCACGCACCCATCCGACGGCGGCGGTGTCGGCAAAGTAGACCGCGCGCGGATTGTGCATGTTGATCAGCGGTGCCTGAAAGCTGGTCTGCGAAAAGACGAGCATCTGCGACTCGACCGGCACGTTCAACGCCTTGAGCACCGACCGCAGATAGCCGCTCGTGTTGTCGAACGTCAGCGACGCGCTGCCGTCGTCGAGATGACGATTGAGGGCGGTCACGGCATCCGACGTCTCTGCCGTCGAGTAGCGGATCGCCGCTTCGTCCCTCGAGGCGACGAAGACGTCGCGACGCTGCGCGACGACAGTGATGCCGACGGACAGAAGCAAAGCGCAAACGCCGATTCGCGGGATCACGCGGCGCATACCTAAAGCTACGTGTTGACACCAGACCTCTGCAACCCCCCTCCTTGGGAATTGCAGAAGTGCTGAAGTGCCTTCGACTACCGACTATGATGTTCCCCGTGCCTCAAACCCCTGCTGTCTCTGTTGCCGTTCATGACCAGGTCGCGCTCATCACGATCGACAACCCGCCGGTCAACGCGCTCGGCCCGGAGGTCGTGAATGGTCTGTCGAAGGCGATCGACGAGGTGGGCCGCGACCCGTCCATCCGCGCGGCGGTGATCGTCGGTGCGGGACGCACGTTCATCGCCGGCGCCGATATCAAGGGCTTGGAGCAGATGGCATGGGGCAGCAGCACCGGACTGCCCGAAATGCACGACATCCTGCAGCGGATGGAGGACCTGCCCAAGCCGCTCGTGATCGCCATGCACGGCACCGCGCTCGGGGGCGGGCTCGAAGTGGCGATGGCCGGCCACTATCGGGTCGCCGTTCCGGACGCGCAGATGGGTCAGCCCGAAGTGAACCTGGGAATTATTCCTGGTGCGGAAGGGACACAGCGCCTGCCCCGTCTCGTCGGGATGGAGAAGGCGATCGAGATGTGCGTCAGCGGCAAGCCGGTCAAGGCGTCTGACGCCCTTGCCGCCGGACTGATCGATCGGATCATCGAAGGCGATCTTGCGACGGGCGCGCTCGCCTTCGCGCGCGAGATGGCAGGTCGCGGTGGGCCTTACCCGAAGACACGCGATCGATCGGACCGACTGCCGTCTCGCGACGGGCTGCCCGCAATTCTTGCGGCTGGCCGCGCCCTGGCCACCAAGACGCGCCGTCACATGGAGGCGCCGCTCGCGGTCGTCGACGCGCTCGAAGCAGCGGCCACGCTTCCCTTCGACGACGGCTGCCTGAAAGAGCGCGACGTCTTCATGCGGTGTGTGAACGGCGATCAGGCGAAGGCGCTCATTCATGCCTTTTTCGCCGAGCGCGGTACCGCACGCGTGCCCGGCATCACGAAGGACACGCCGGTTGCGAAGGTCGCCTCAGTAGGTATCGTCGGCGCGGGCACGATGGGTGGCGGCATCGCCATGGCGTGCGCGAATGCGGGCATGACCGTGCGGCTGACCGACGCCACCACCAAGGCGCTCGACGCAGGCATGGCGACGATCAAGAAGAACTACGACGTCTCGGTCGCGCGCGGCCGCTTCACTCCGGCGATGGTCGAAGAGAGGCTCGGACGGATTCGCCCGCAGGTCGGGTACGAGGGCTTCGGCGACGTCGATCTCGTCGTCGAAGCGGTCTTCGAAAACCTTGCGCTCAAGAAGCAGGTCGCGTCGGCGCTCAACGACGCGGCGAGGCTCGATTGCCTGCTCGCGACCAACACGTCGACATTGAACATCGACGAGATCGCGGCGGCGGCGAAACGGCCGGCCACGATGCTGGGCCTTCACTTCTTCAGCCCCGCCAACGTCATGCGTCTCGTCGAGATCGTCCGCGGGGCTGCGACTTCTTCTGAAAGCGTGGCCACCGCGCTGGCGGTCGCCAAGAAGCTGGGCAAAGTCGGCGTCGTCGTCGGCAACTGTCCGGGGTTCGTCGGAAACCGCATGATGTTTCCGTACATGTACGAGGCACAGTTCCTCGTCGAGGACGGCGCAACGCCCGAACAGGTCGACCGCGCACTCACCGACTTCGGCATGGCGATGGGCATCTTCGCCGTCGATGACATGGCCGGGGTCGACATCGCGTGGCGCGTGCGTCAGGAGCTCAAACAATTCAGCGAGCCCGGCGCCCGCAAGCCGCTCGTCGCCGATGCCTTGTGCGAGTTGGGCCGCTTCGGACAGAAGACCGGGAAGGGCTGGTACAAGTACGGCGACGATCGCAAGCCGATGCCCGATCCCGAGGTGCAGGCGCTGATCGAGCGGGTGACCTCCTCCGCCGGTATCACGCGACGCACCTTCCAGGCCAACGAGATCATCGAGCGCACGATCTACGCGCTCATCAACGAAGGCGCTCGAGTCCTCGATGAAGGCTTCGCC
This sequence comes from Vicinamibacterales bacterium, assembly GCA_035263125.1. Classification (GTDB taxonomy): domain Bacteria; phylum Acidobacteriota; class Vicinamibacteria; order Vicinamibacterales; family UBA2999; genus Gp6-AA40. The sequence goes on along the minus strand of DATFRP010000355.1, from coordinate 6,729 downwards.
CTCAGAGCCGCAGATATCGATGTGATCTACATCACTGGATACGGCTTCCCGGCGTGGCGCGGCGGACCAATGTTCTACGCCGACCGCGTCGGCCTGAAGACGGTCTACGAGCGGGTGTCGGCCTTCCATCGAGAATTCGGCGATCGATGGACGCCCGCACCGCTGCTCGAACGGCTGGCGCGCGAGGGCAAGACATTCCAGGCGATGGACCGTGGCGCGTCGGAGCTGGCCGCGCCGCGCGCCTGACATGACGACATCCGCAGCAGGCGCTCCTCGAATTCGTCCGGTTCGAATCGCGACCAACGATGTCATCGTCAGTCACCGAGCCGATGGCGTCGTTTACCTGCGATCGCCGCGGGAGCTCGGGCCCTACCCCGTTCGCTTGACCGATGCGCTCGACGAATGGGCGGACCGTGCTCCCGATCGCACATACCTGGCGCAACGCACGGAATCGGGCGCGTGGCGAACGGTCACCTACGCCGATGCACGCACGCGCGTGCGTCATATCGCCCAGGCGCTGCTCGATCGCGGGCTCTCCCAGGAGCGCCCGATCCTCATCCTGTCGGGCAACGGGATCGATCACGGGCTGCTGGCACTCGCGGCCATGTACGTCGGTGTGATCTATGCGCCGATTGCGCCGGCCTACTCGCTTCAGGCAAGAGACTACGCGGCACTCCGTCTGGTGTTCGAACGGATGCAGCCGGCACTCGTCTTCGCCGCAGACGGCGCGGCCTTCGAGCGCGCACTCGGCGAAGTCCTACCGAGCGGCGTCGAGCTCGTGACGTCAACGCCGCCGAATCAGCTGCGATCGACGCCGTTCTCGGATCTCGAGGCGACACCGATCACCTCTCGTGTCGATGAGGCGAAGGCGCGGGTCGACGGCGACACGATTGCCAAGGTCCTGTTCACGTCGGGATCCACAGGGCGGCCGAAAGGCGTGATCAACACGCAGCGCATGTTGTGTGCGAACCAGATCATGATGCGGACGGCGATGCCGTTCCTCGGCGACGAGCCGCCGGTGATCTGCGACTGGTCACCCTGGAACCACACGGCCGGCGGCAACCACAACTTCGGGCTCGTGCTGCTCAACGGCGGCACGTTCTATATCGACGAAGGCAAGCCGACGCCGGCGCTGTTCGCCACGACGCTTCGCAATCTGCGCGAGGTCTCCTGCACCGCGCACTTCGCCGTGCCGCGGTTGTACGAGATGTTGATGCCGCATCTGCAGAACGATCCCGTGCTGCGAACGACGTTCTTCAGCCATTTGAAGCTGCTGTTCTATGCCGCGGCGGGGCTGGGACAGAAGTTCTGGGACGAGCTTCGCGAGATCGCCATTCAGGAGTGCGGCGAAGAGATCCTGATCATGACCGGCTTCGGCGCCACCGAGACCGCCCCGTTTGCCGTCAGCACGGATGTGCGAGGCGCGTTCTCGAGCATGGTCGGACTGCCCGCGTCGGGCATGGAAATGAAGCTCGTGCCCGCCGGCTCGAAGCTCGAAGGGCGCGTGCGGGGCCCGAACGTCACGCCGGGCTACTGGCATGACGATGCGCTCACCAAGGCGGCGTTCGATGAAGAAGGCTTCTATCGGACCGGCGATGCCTTCAGATTCGTCGATGGAGTCGATCCGCGCAGCGGACTGATCTTCGATGGGCGTCTCGCCGAAGACTTCAAGCTGTCGACCGGGACGTGGGTCAGCGTCGGTCCTCTGCGGGCGCGCATCATCCAGCAGGCGGCTGGCCTGGTGCAGGATGTCGTCATCGCCGCTCCCGATCGCGATTACGCGTCGGCGCTGATCTTCCCAAACCTGGTGAAATGCCGCGCGGCCGCGTCGCTCGCAGTCGATGCGCCGGCCTCGACGGTGATCGCGCATCCCGCCGTCAGGGCGGCGTTCCAGGCCGCGCTCGACGAGCTGGCCCGTCAAAGCACGGGCAGTTCGACGTTTGTGGCTCGCGCGCTGCTGCTCGAGGATCCGCCGTCGCTCGACGCACGGGAGATCACCGACAAAGGCTCGATCAACCAGAAGGCCGTGTTGCAGCATCGGGCTGCGCTCGTGGCCGATCTCTATGCAGAGTCGCCCCACGCCGGGGTGCTCCTGTGCAAATCACGATGAACAAATCGACGATCGATGTAGCCAGCCTGGTGGCGTTTGACGTCCACGTCCACCTCGAACACACCGGCGAGCAGACCGAAGCCGACAAGAAGGCGGCCGCCTACTTCAAGGGTGGAGGCGCACGCGACGCCATCTCACTCGCCGAGTACTACCGCTCGCGCAAGATGGCTTGCGTGATCTTCACCGTGGACGAAACGCTCACGGGCACCCCTCGCCTGTCGAACGACGAGGTCGTGGCATTTGCCGCGAGCAACCCCGACGTCGCCATTCCTTTTGCCAGCATCAACCCGACGCGAGGCGCCGAAGCCGTACGAGAGGCGCGCCGCCTCGTGACTGCAGGCGCGGTCCGAGGTCTGAAGCTGCATCCCCCGATTCAGGAGTTCTTCCCCAACGATCGCCTCGCGTACCCGCTGTACGAGGTGTTCGCCGAAGCACGGCTGCCCGTCATCTTCCACACCGGGCATTCGGGCATAGGAACGGGGATGCGTGGCGGCGGCGGCATCCGTCTGAAGTACGGCAATCCGATGGCGATCGACGATGTGGCCGTGGATTTTCCCGATATGCCGATCGTCATGGCGCACCCCTCGTTTCCCTGGCAGGACGAGGCGATCTCGGTGTGCCTGCACAAGCCTCAGGTCTACATCGACCTGTCTGGCTGGTCGCCGAAGTATTTCTCGCCAACGCTCGTTCAGTACGCCAACTCGCTGCTCAAGCAGAAAGTGATGTTCGGCTCCGACTATCCGCTGCTCACGCCCGATCGCTGGCTGGCCGACTTCGAGAAGATCCCGATTAAAGACGAAGTACGGCCGCTCATCCTGAAGGAGAACGCGATTCGGTTTCTCGGACTCGCGTAGCGGCGCGCAATGGCGTTGATGCGGGCGGTTTCACGGATAATGGTGCCAGCCCGTCAGGGAGGCACACACATGCTGAATCGTCTTGCGCCGTCGCGCCCGCGACGCGCATACGTCGTGATCACGGCCCTGTTCGTCATGTCGAGCGCTGCATCCGCGCAGTATCTGAAGCACCCCGATCCGCGGATTCCGCGCACAGCCGACGGCAAGCCGAATCTCACGGCTCCGGCGCCACGCCTGCCAGACGGCAAGCCGGATCTTCAGGGTCTGTGGAACGCGGCCGATGGCCGCTTCCTGACCAACATCGCCAAGCGCGCGGGATTCGATGCGCCGTTTCAGCCGTGGGCCGCCGCCGCCTTCAAGGAGCGACAGGACAACGACGGGCGCGACCGTCCCGCCGGTCGATGCCTCCCCCACACGGTGCCGACCGCGATGATGGTTCCGAACTATCCCTGGAAGGTCGTGCAGACACCGGGGCTCACGATCATCCTCTTCGAGAACTTCACGCAGTACCGTCAGATCTTCACCGACGGGCGCGACTTCCCCGCCGAACGTGCGCCCACCTGGTTCGGCTACTCAGTCGGCAAATGGGACGGCGACACGTTCGTGGTCGATGTCGTCGGCTTCAACGACAAGGGCTGGCTCGATGACGGCGGGCATCCCCGCAGCGAGGCCATGCACGTCACCGAACGCTGGCGCCGCCGCGATTTCGGTCACATGGACATCGAGTTCACGTTCGACGATCCGAAGGCGTACACCAAGCCCTGGTCCGTCACCATTCCCTTCGTCCTCCTGCCGGATACGGACATCATCGAGAACGTCTGCGAGAACGAGAAGGATGTGGAGCACATCTTCTTTGGTGGGGTGAAGCCGAAGTAAGGAGTGAGGCGTGGTGCGTGTGCGGCGGGTCGTACTTCTGCTCGTCATCCTGACCTGTGGCGTTCGCGCTCAGCAGTCGGCACAAGATCCCGATCGGTTGTATGCCGACCGCGCACGTCTTCAGAGCGCGATCGCGGCTGCCAGCATCTGGGAGGCACGGCTCGCGAAGAATCCGCGTGACTTCGAGTCGGCGTGGAAGCTTGCGAAAACCTGCTATTGGCTGGGCGGTCATGTTCCGGAAGCCGAACGACGCAAGCAGTTCGAGCGCGGGATGGACGCCGCGATGAAGGCGATCGAGATCGAACCGAATCGGCCCGAAGGACATTTCTGGCTTGCGGCGGACATGGGCGCGATGGCTGAATTCTTCGGCCTGCGCCAGGGAATCAAATACCGCGGGCCGATTAGAAGAGAGCTCGAGACTGTGCTGATGATCGACCCCGCGTTTCAGGAAGGGTCGGCCGATCGCGCGCTCGGACGATGGTACTTCCGTGTGCCCCGCCTCTTCGGGGGAAGCAAGGACAAATCGGTCGAGCATCTCAAGAAGGCGCTCGCCTACGACCCTCAGAGCACTGCCACGCTCTACTTCCTTGCCGAGACGCTCGTCGACATGGACAGGAAGGACGAGGCGAAGCGTCAACTGCAGGCGGTGATCGCGGCGCCGCTCGACCCTGAGTGGGTGCCTGAAGACAAGGAATTCAAAGAGAAAGCGACTGCACTTCTGAAGAAACTCTGAACGACCCGTGCTCTTACGCGCACGCCTTGACTCGCGCGCGGTCGAAGGATACCTTCAGTGGAAACGTGCTGTTTTTCGGCCTAATACTAAAGGATTAGACGATGTACGCGGCGCACGCCGGGGCGATTCCCGATGCAGGACAGCAAACGATCGTGCAGCGCGTGAACGCGCAATATCACGAGCGGGCGCTCCAGGTGTTCATGGTCATCGTCCTTGCTCACTGGGCCGAGCACCTGTTGCAGGCGTTTCAGATCTACGCGCTGGGCTGGCCCGTGCCCGAAGCCCGCGGCGCGCTCGGGTATTTCTTCCCGTATCTCGTCACCTCCGAAACGCTGCACTACGGCTACGCCATCGTCATGCTCATCGGATTGTGGACGTTGCGGTCTGGCTTCACCGGCGAGCAGGATCGGAAGTGGTGGACCGTTGCGCTCTCGATTCAGTTCTTCCATCACTTCGAGCATCTATTGCTCATCACGCAGTACTTCTCCGGCCACAATCTGGCCGGCCGCCCCGTCCCGACGAGCATCCTGCAGTTGTGGGTGCCACGAGTGGAGCTGCATCTTTTCTACAACACGATCGTTTTCATCCCGATGATGGTCGCGATGTACTACCACATGTTCCCGCCTCCGACTGCAGCCAGGCAGCAGCAGTGCACGTGCGCGTGGCACCGCGGGCTCACCCCCGCGTCCTGAACGCCGCGCTGATTCTGACCTGCGCCGTGACTGTGGCGTGGGTGGCGGGGTGTTGTTCCGATCCGTCCGATCAGATCACCGCCGAGTGGATGCTCGATCCCTCGCCGCCGGTGGCGGGCGGAGAGCTCGTCGCTCGCGTTGCTCTCCGGGACAACGCGCAGCGACCTGTCGTCGGCGCGAAGCTTCATCTCGAGGGACAGATGTCGCACCCGGGGATGATGCCGGTGCTGTCCGATCTGATCGAGCGCGGCAACGGCAACTACGAAGCGCACCTCAAGCTCACAATGGCGGGCGATTGGGTGCTTGTACTCACGGGCGAAATCCCTGGAGGGGCTCGGATCACGAAACAGATCGAGCTCCCGGGCGTCCGCACGGCAGGTTGATCATCTGTGGATGTGTTGCGTCTGCCGCTTCTCGGCTCGTTCCTTCGCTGGCGGCATGGCCGCCAGGCCCTCCAGCTCGTCCTGCTCGTCGTCGCGGCGGCGGTCGTCGTGCATGGCCTGCTCGGCCCGCAGCTCGCGCCACGCAATCTGGCGACCGTGCTCACCTCGATCCATTGGCGGGGGCTTCTCATCGTCAGCGTGCTCGCCGCCGGAAATCTGTTCTGCACCGGCTGCCCGATGATCCTCGTCCGTGATGCCGGCCGGCGCCTGTACCATCCGGCACTGCGATGGCCACGACGGCTCAGAGGGAAGTGGCTTGGCATCGCCCTGATGGTGCTGGTGCTCTTCGCATACGAACTGTTCGATCTGTGGTCCCTGCCTCGCGCAACGGCGTGGCTGGTCATCGGTTACTTTGGACTCGCGCTCGTCGTCGATGTGATCTTTTCGGGAGCGACGTTCTGCAAGCACCTCTGCCCCATCGGACAGTTCAACTTCACGGCGTCCACGATGGCGCCGACCGAACTGCGCGTCATCGATGTGGCGACATGCCGATCGTGCCGTACTGCTGACTGCATCAACGGTCGATTCGAAGAGCGCGGGCCCGGGCGACGTCCCGCGCCGACACTCGTACAACGTGGCTGCGAACTGGGCCTTTTCCTTCCTGTCAAGGTCGGCAACATCGACTGCACGATGTGCCTCGACTGCGTGCACGCATGCCCTCACGACAACATCGCGCTCGCGACGCGAGTACCAGGGGCCGAGCTGCTCGAGACGCAACGACGATCCGGCATCGGCCGGCTCGCCCATCGTGCTGACATCGCGGCGGTGGCGCTGGTGTTCACGTTCGCGTCGTTCGTCAGCGCGTTCGCGATGACGTCGCCGGGCTTTGCCGTGGAGCAGCATCTGGCGGCGACGCTCGGAGTACAGTCCGAGGCCCCGGTGCTGGCGGTGTTGTTCGCGTTCGGACTCCTCGTGGCGCCGACGGTACTGCTCGGCGCAGCCGGGCTCACGACACGAGGCCTGGCGGGCGACATGCCGTTCTCAGCACGTGAGCTGATCGTGCGCTACGCGTTCGCGATGA
>DATFRP010000354.1:0-8326 GCA_035263125.1 Vicinamibacterales bacterium | reverse complement strand
GCGAACGGTCATGGCTTCACCCCATTCACATCGACTTTCGATTCCCAGTAGGTGCGCCGCTTGAACCGCCACCCGACCGCCGTCTTTTCGTAGACGTCGTCGTAGTGGCCGCCGTGATTCACCGCGTTTGGCTGTCCGACGATCCCGACATCGATCATCACGACGTAGACGCGTCCGCTGGCGCCATCGGCCGTCGGAGTGATTACGTGATTCATCGCGAAATGGCTTTGCAAGGTCGCGCCGCGCGTACCGCCGCGCGCGAGGCTCGCAAGCTGATCTCGACCTTGATAGGAACGCCCGCCGGGCCCCTGGTTCATGCCGACGAATGCGCCGTCGGGCGTGAACAGATCTGCGTAGGCGTATCCGTAGTTGTCACCGCTGTCGAGCGCCCACGCGTACTTGCGTACGAGCTGCTGAATCTCGATGCGATCGCGATCCGACAGCGACTGGCCAGACGATCGAATCTGCTGCGCAGGAAGCACCGTCAGGGACAGCAACGCCAGGATGGTGATCCCGAGCGCCGTGGTCACCGCAGTCCCTCTGGTCATGGGGCGCACAATCATCCACGTTCGGAGGTCGGCCCGACATACCCAGAATGGGGGGGTCTGGCTTGGTCCTTTGTCCTTGGTGCTTGGTCCGTCCGTTGGTCCTTGGACCAGGGACGGACCAGGAACCAAGCACTAAGAACTAAGGACCAAATTCAGCGAAGGTGAATGATCCCCCGGCGCAGCGCTTCCGCCAGTGCCGCCGTGCGATCGTGCACGTTGAATTTCTGGAAGATGCTTTTGACGTGCGCGCTGGCGGTGTCGGCGCTGATGCCGAGCGAGGCGGCGATCTCTTTGTTTCGCTTGCCCGTCGCCAGCAGCTCCAGGACCTGGAATTCGCGCAGCGTCAGCGTGGGCTGGCTTGCGCGCTGCTCGAGGGCCGCCGCAATCTCGGGAGGAATCGCCCGCTGGCCTGAATGGACTTCGCGGATGACGCGAATCAGATCGTCGGGAAGGGTGTCCTTCAGGAGATAGCCGACCGCCCCCGCGGCGACCGCGCGGTGGATGTCCTCGTCGCCGTGATACATCGTGAGGACGACGATCCGGGCGTCAGGTGCATGTCGGCGAATGGCGTGGATTGCCTGGACGCCGCGCATGGTGGGCATCTCCAGGTCCATCAGCGTGACATCAGGCCGAAAGCGCAGGAACTGCTCGACCGCCTGCTCCCCGTCGCTGGCTTGTGCCACTACCGTCATGTCGGGCTGCACGCCGACGATGCGCGCGATGCCCTCACGCATGAGCCGGTGATCGTCGACGCACAAGACCCGGATTGTGTTCGCCGCCGTCGCGGTCGTCATCACTCGGCTCCCACCGGTGCCGACGTCTCGATCGTCGTCCCTTGGCCGGGTTGACTGATGATGGCGAGCTGTCCCCGAATCCTCGCCGCCCGCTCGCGCATCGTCAGCAGGCCGAGGTGTTCTCCCGTGGCGGGAACCACCTCGCGATCGTCGGGCTCGAATCCACAGCCATCGTCCGCGACGGTCAGCACGACCCGGTCGTTGTCGAACGCCAGATTGATGCGCACGGTTCTGGCACGTCCGTGGCGTATGGCGTTGTTCACCGACTCCTGTGCGATGCGAAGGAGCTGTCGATCGGCGTCGGCGAGGCACGGTCGCGGGCGCCCGGTGATGGTGAACTCGGTCTGCACGCCTTTCGCCGACGTCGTGTTTACGGCAAGCTCACGCAGCGAATCGACCAGGGCCATCGGCTTCAACGATTGATGTCGCAGCTCGAGGATCGATTCACGGGCTTCACGCAGACAGTGGCTGATCTGCCGACGAAGACGACGAAGGCCGTCGCGCGCGGGGGTCTGTGACGGACCGAGTTCGGTCGCGAGCGTCTCGAGCTCGACCCCGATGGCCGCCAGGCTCTGAAGCAGGGTGTCATGGATCTCGCGGCTGACGCGTGCCCGTTCGGCAAACACCAGGGCGTACTGGTTGCGTACCGCACGCAGGCGCAGCCACCAGGCCATCGCGAGGATCATCGCCAGGCTCAGCACGGAAAACGTGAGGAAGGTTGGCGTTCGAAAGAAGGGCGGCGCCACCGCGAACTCCCACCGCGCGGCCTCCGTCCACTCGCCGTTTGCTGTCGTGCTGACGCGAAAGCGGTAGTTGCCGGACGGCACGTTGGCGTACGTCGCTTCGCGACCGCTTCCTGCATAGACCCAGTCTTCGTCGACTCCCTCGAGCAGGTACCTGAAACGCAGCTTCGAGGCCGACGACAGACTGACCGTGCCGAAGTCGATCCGCAGCATCGAGGTGGATGAGGGAAGCGTGAGATCCCGTGTGGGCGTCACCCGTCGGCCGTCCGCGGTCACGCTCTCGATGCGCGGCGGAGGCGGCCGATGAGTGGTCGGAAGCTGACGTGGATCGATGAGCGTCATGCCAAGCCCGGTAGCCACCCACAAGCGGCCTTCGGCGTCCCGTACGCCGCCGACGCCGCTCTGCCATGTCTGCGAGCCCTGCTGCATGCCATCGGTCTCGTCGTACAGGCTGTACTCGACCTGGTGCATGGGGCTGCCTGCGACTTTGTCGACTTCGCTCGGGTGAAAGCGCATCATCGCGGCGCCGGAATTCACGCCGACCCAGATGTGGCCCTCGAGGTCTTCGACCAACACCGGTACGAGATCCGTCAACGGCGCGTTCACGGGCGTGAGCGTCGTGAAGCGTCCGTGCTCATATCGGCTCACACCGCCGGTCGCGCTGAGCCAGATCGCACCATGACGATCCTCGATGATCGCGAGCACGGTGCCGCGCGCAAGCCCGTCACGCTCGGTGAAGCTCCGGAAGGTGCCCTTGTCGTAGAGCGCAGCGCCTCCGGAGATCAAGCCGATCCAGATGCGATCCTGACTATCCGTGTAGATCGACTGACAGCTTTTCCCGGTGATGTCGGGCTGTCCCTCGAATCGGGACACCGTCTGCCCGTCCCACGACATCACGCCCTTCAGGGCGGTGCAGAACCACACCGAATCCTTCGCATCAGTCGTCAGCGCCATGACGCGGGCCGTGGGAACGGCGCCCGGAATCGTGACCGGGTCGAATCGGCCGTCGCGGAAGCGTGAAATCCTCTGACCGCCGGCAATCCACAGGACGCCTTTTCGATCGCTGTGCAGCGCCATCGTCTGTGAGACGTCGTACGCCGTGCGTCGTCCACCGCTGAATCGGTTGAGACCATGGCCGGTCGCCACCCACACGCTGCCATCGCTGCCGACGGCCGACGTGCGGACGCCGTCGTTGTTCAATCCCTCGAGAGGCACGTTGGTAAACGAGCGCTCTGACAACCGGATCAGCCCGCCGCGCATGCCAACCCAGATGTTGCCTTCGCGATCCTCGAAGACGGAGCGGGGAGAACCAGGAAGGCGATGCTCGTATTCGAAGCGCTCGAGGCTTGGAGTCGGGGCAAGCGGATCGGGGACACGCAGCAGACCGCCACCGAACGCGGCTGCCCAGATTTGATTCCGGCTGTCGCGCATCAAACGCCACGCCCCGGCGGGGAGCCGAATCTCGCGCCCGTGACGGGGCGCCGCATGTGTCGACAGCTTCTTCAGAATCTCGACCGAGTCGGACACCCAGATACCGCCCGCAGCATCCTCGGTGAGACTCTGCACGTTGGTCTCTCCGGGATCGACGAGCGCGAACTTCTCACGCTCACCGCGATACACGCCGGAGGCAGTGCCCGCCCACACGCGTCCGGCGCGATCCTCGTACAGGCTGAACGCCTCCGCGCCGTTGTAGCCCTCGGCCTCGCCCATGAGAGACCAGTGGTTGTTGAAAAATCTGTAGAGCCCGCGTCTCGCCGCAACCCAGATCGCGCCCTGCCGATCCTGAATCATCGCGGTGACACCTGGCGGAGCACCGTCGCTTGGGGAGTACCGAGTGACCTGTCCCCGCAGAATGCGGACGACGCTGCCGCCACCACCGAAGCCAATCCAGATGCCGCCGTCGGGGGAAGCCACCAGGGCGTGGATCGGACCGCTTGGAAGCGCGGTGTCCGGGTTGGAGGAGATCCACGGCTGGAAACGGGCACCGTCGAAGCGGTGCAGCCCGTTTGGCGTACCGAGCCAGAGGTATCCCTCGGTATCCTGCGCGATCGCGAACACGTCGCCGGGGGGCTGGCCCTTGTCGGCAGCCCAGACGGCAAGCCCGTAATCGGGGGGCGCTGCCGTCGGGCGAGACGAGGCTGTCGATTCAGCGAGAAGCACGTCGCTGGTGCCCCACGCGGAGAGCACGAACGCCGCCGCGACGAGCGACCTGACCGTCATGTAGGCGGGTCATTATTGCCAGTCGCTCAACCGGCGGCAAGTCACCCGTTTGGGTGGCCTGTTACTTCTTCGCGGGGAATTCCTTCACGAGATCCCGCACGGCCTCGCGCAGCAACGCCTCGCGCTGTTTGTCGTCGATGTCCATCTTGATCTTCGCTTCGGCCAGACCTCGCCACACCACCATATCGTTCGCGGCGGCGTCGAGCACGAGCGACCCTTTGTTCATCACTTTCATCGATTGCGTCGCAGGTGCGAACGGAGGAAGCCCCCACATGGTGGTGGCAGGGAGGAAGTCCCCAAGGCTCTGCGTCGACGCCGTCGTCGAGAGCAGCAGGTAATACGTGAGGGAGATGTCCGACGCGCCAGTCGAAGCGGTCATGCCCCGATTCATCATCTCCGTCTTCACCGCATCAAGGATGATGGGCTCGGCCTTGGCGCGCGCGACGTCCGGATCATCCTCCTGTGTGCGGGCCATGATGATTCGACCCTTTTCCGGACTCCATGACCAGCTCTGCACCTTCTTGAAGTCGAACATCTTGTCGAGGCTGGTCTTCACATCGCTGCCGGCGAGAGTGAAGTGTGCGGACAGAACGAACGCGGACGCGATGGCGAGCGCCATCGCCTTGGATGCAGGTTTCACAATGACCTCCTCAGGGCTCGCGGAGGGGGTCGCTTGGGGGGAGGCGAACTCCGATACCGCTGTCTCTAACTTAAACTAGGATTCCTCTTCCGCGGGCTCCAACACAACCTCACCCGCATATTGCTGAATGATCGACAGCAGCCCGGTATACAGGAACCCGATCTGGAAGAGCACGAGGAACGGCAGCGTTCCGTAGATCCCGTTGGCCAGGGCGTAGAACACAGTGGCCGTGAAGTAGAGGCCGAGCGCCAGCTCGATCATCGGCTGGACGACGAAGCTCTGCCGGTACTTCTTGCCCACCCATTCGTCGGCCTGTGCTTCGATCCGGTACTTCGGCGTCCGCGCGAATTCGGTCTGTTTGTTGAACAGCGCTTCGAACACCGCCTTGGTGTTGTTGATCGCAAGCCCGATCCCGATCGACATGAGGAACGGGAGATATCGAGCCCGCGTCAGCCAATCCGCGTGCAGCTCGCGCTGGCAGACCATATAGAAGTTGGCCACCGACGCCGTCGCCGCGAAGAAGAGCGGCACATCGATGAGCAGCATCTCGTACCAGCCCATGTTGTAGCGGATGGCCATCGATGGAGCCATCAGCACGGACAGCACGCACATCAGCGGGTAGTTGAAGTTCGCGGTGAGATGGAAGAACGCTTCCACCTTCACACCGAGCGGCGCCTTGGATCGGAGAATGCGCGGCAGCAGCTTCCGACACGTCTGGATCGATCCTTTTGCCCAGCGGTGCTGCTGCGACTTGAACGCGTTCATCTCGACCGGCACTTCCGCGGGCGCCACGAGATCGGGGAGGAACACGAACTTCCAGCCACGCAGTTGGGCGCGGTAGCTGAGATCGAGATCTTCGGTCAGTGTGTCGTGCTGCCAGCCGCCGGCATCGATGATCGCCGAGCGCCGCCAGATGCCGGCCGTGCCGTTGAAGTTGAAGAAGAGTCCGGCGCGATTGCGCCCGCCGTGCTCGAGCACGAAGTGCCCGTCGAGGAGTACCGCTTGAATCCTCGTCAGGAGCGAGTACTCCTGATTGATGTGACCCCAGCGCGCCTGCACCATCGCGATTTTCGGATCGACGAAAAACGATACTGTGCGCCGGAGAAAATCGGTTGTGGGAATGAAGTCCGCATCGAAGATCGCGATGTACTCGCCTTTGGCGACCTTCATCGCCGATTCGAGCGCTCCCGCTTTGAAGCCGGTGCGGTCGGTGCGATGGATGTAGGTGATGTCCACACCACGAGCGGCGTTGCGTCGAACGGCCTGCTCGGCGACAGCGCGCGTCTCATCGGTCGAATCGTCGAGGACCTGAATCTCGAGCAGGTCACGCGGATAGTCGATCTGACAGACAGCGTCGATCAGACGATCCGCGACGTACATCTCGTTGTAAATCGGGAGTTGAATCGTGACCGGGGGAAGCGCCTCGAATGCGCCGGCAGGCTCGGGCTGCCTCCCCTTGTACTTCATGTACAGATACACGAGGTAGTAGCGGTGCCACCCGTACACGGCCAGTATGACCAGTACGAAGAAGTACGTGGCAAGAATGAGCGTCTCTGACAGGGTCATGAGGGTGCTTGACCCGCCGACACCGCATTGCTGGGCGAAGGCGGCATCCCGCGGGGAGCGCTGGGATGATTATAGTAGGGTTTCAGCAGGCCGCAAGAGCCGGATCCACACACTTCTGTAGTTTCGCCACCAAATCCATGACAGAAACGGACCTTCAGCGCCTCCTCGACGATGTGCGTGCCGGGGTCATCGATCCCGAGAATGCATCGGCGCGCATCCGTGAGGCGCTGGCACGCGCGCCGTTCGAGGACGTGGGGTTCGCCCGGGTCGACACGCACCGAAATCTTCGTCAGGGTTTCCCCGAGGTGATCCTGGGGATGGGGAAGACTCCGGAGCAGATCGTAACGATCGCCCAGCGGATCGTTGCTCGCGGGCAATCGCTTCTGATCACCCGAACCACGCCCGAAGCATGGGCCGCCGTGCGCGCCCTCGTCCCCGACGCAACCTATCACCGTGAGGCGCGCGCCATCACGTTGAAACAAGGTGATGTGCCGCGCGGCACGGGCACCGTGCTGATCGCCTGCGCGGGGACGGCGGATCTCCCGGTAGCCGAAGAGGCCGCTGTGACTGCGGACATCATGGGCAACACGGTGGATCGCTTGTACGACGTCGGCGTCGCCGGGTTGCACCGCCTGCTCCACGAGCATCAACGGCTTTACGACGCGCGCGTCGTGATCGTGGTGGCCGGCATGGAAGGCGCGCTCCCCAGCGTGATCGGTGGTCTCGTACGCGTGCCCGTGATCGCGGTGCCGACCAGCGTCGGCTATGGTGCCAGCTTCGAGGGGCTCGCGGCGCTACTGGGCATGTTGAACTCGTGCGCGAGCGGGGTCACGGTGGTGAACATCGACAACGGCTTTGGCGCCGCCTGCGTCGCGAGCCGTATCAATCATCTCTAGGAATCAGGAATCAGGAATCAGGAATCAGGAATCAGAGAGAGTCAGCCGCTTTTCGCAGAGCGTCAAGCCGCTTCCAGTGGTCGTCGATTGCTCGACGTCCCTCGTCGGTGATTTGCGCCGTCGTCTGCGGATATTTGCCGTTGAATGCTTTCGACAACGTGATCAGACCCGCTTGTTCCAGCTTCACGAGATGCTGCGAGAGGTTGCCGGCTTGCAGTGCGGTGAGGCGTTGCAGGAAAACGAAGTCCGCCGACTTGCACGCCGACAGTGCCGTCAGAACGGCGAGACGCGCCGGTTCGTGAACGACCTTGTCGACCGCAACAACGTGCTCGAAGGCGGGGGCGTGGTTCTTGGCCATGGGATGGTGGCTAGGGACGGACTCTACGCACGGACCTCACGAACCGACCGGCGAAGCACACGGTAGTCCTGAACGCACACGTAGGCCCATCCCAGGCCGAAGGCGGTCGCGAAGATGGTCCATAGAGCGCGCGATTCCCCGAACCACGAGTCGTGGCTCCATGTCTGGCCGATGATGAGAGGAACGAACGCCACCGCGACACAGATTGCGCCGAAGACGTAGAGATGGGGGCGAACACCGTTGCTGGCGTGCGCGCCCCAAATCAGCCAGGCGCCAAACCAGATGATGCCCAGCCTCACGGGGATCTGGGTCGCGGACGTGAGCACTTCCAGGCCGAGGGTGCCAAGGACGAACGCAAATCCGGCGGCCCCCTTCAGTCTTCCAATGTAAGAGTCCGCGGATGGCCTCACTACACCGTACGTCCGCTTGAACCACCGCGAAGCCAGTACTGCCGCCAGCACAGCCGCGAGGAACGAGGGGAATACCCAGAAGGGGCTGGCAAACCCCAATGCGTCGAGCGCAGGGACGATGCCGAACCACAGGGCCAACGGCAGCATCGGC
>DATFRP010000353.1:0-13188 GCA_035263125.1 Vicinamibacterales bacterium | reverse complement strand
TGGAACGTCGCCGGCTCGCGTCGGGATGACGTTCTGGACCGACGCCGCGATTCTCGGGACCGCCGGGATCCCCTCGGTGCTCTTCGGGCCAGGTGGTGCCGGTCTGCACAGTCCGGAGGAATACGTGTTCGTCGAAGACGTGCGCCGCTGCCGCGACGCGCTCGTCGAACTGGTGAGGATGTTCACATAGGTCGTAGGGGCCGCCTTCAGGCGGCCCTGGTTGCGGCTCGCAGCGCGGCGCGTGCCAGGATGCGTGTCGAATCGAGAATCGGCAGCGACGAGTCGGTCTCTGAGATCAGCAGCGGGATCTCGGTGCAGCCAAGCACCACGGCATCGCAGCCGCGCGCGCGCAGACCGTCAATCACGTCTTGAAAATATCGCCGGGACGCATCTTCGAAGCGTCCGTACACGAGCTCGTCGAAGATCGCCGCGTTGATTCGTTGCCGGGCATCGGCATCGGGGATTTCGTACGAGATGCCGCACGCGGACAGCTTCGCCGGATACACGGGACCTTCCATCAGGTAGCGCGTGCCGAGGATGCCGACGCGTGAGAATCGTCGCGCGGTGGCGACCGCGGCGACTTCCTCGGCGATGTGCAGCCAGGGCACAGGCGACTGGTTGCGCACCAGATCAAGGGCCTGATGGATCGTGTTGTCAGGGCAGATCAGCAGTTCCGCCCCGGCGTCGGCAAGCTTTGCGCCCGAGGCCAGCAGCAGGCGAGCCGCCTCGTCCCAGCGATCCGCGTAGATCGGGCGCATGTAGTCGGCGAGCGGGTAGGTGTGCATCGTGATCTGCGGGTGGTCGTGAGCGCCGACGATCGCGGCGCTCTCGGAACAGATCGTCCGGTAACAGAGTGCCGCCCCCTCAGCGCTGACGGCGACGATGCCGATGTGTTTTGGTGTGTTCACGATTTCACCGAAGGACAGTGCGATCTTACTGGGACAGGTCACCGAGCCTCGGAAAATCAAGAATGTCAGGCCCGTGTATCCCAGCGCATCACTGGAAGCCGGCGACGAAGGAGCGGTGCTCCTCGGAGTCGATGTCCACGGTGACGATGCGCTGCGCACTTTCCGGATCTTCAGGATTCACGGCCGCGCGTTGTGCAAGCTGACAGCCAGGACTCGACTATTGAAATGTCGCGAATGTCGCGCTCGATCGCGGCCACACACACTTCGAGAGAAAGTCACTACTCACAATCGGCATTGTGTGCGACCGCACGGATGGTCGAGCTGCATCTGCTGTCACGCAACACGCGCGTCGCCGCGTCTCGACATCCCGCCTGATTCTCCGTGCAAAGAGCGCCGTACTTTCTTGCTAATCGGGCACTCTCACATTGCGCCGCTTCAAACCGGTTCGTATAGTTCGACGGAATCGGGAGCACCTGCACGGACGTGGTCTTCCCCCGACGACCACGCTTTCTTCGCTATCACCGCGTGCGCAATGTATCGAGTGCTCGTCATCCATCGGCGTCCGCAGCAGCTCGCAGGTTCTCTGGCTGGGCTCGATGGCCTGTGCATCGTGGCCACCGCGACAGATGCGGCGAAGGGGCTGAGGACGGCAATGCACTTCAAACCGGATATTGCATTTCTCGACATCGCTCTCCCGAACACGCACGGTGTGCACATGCTCCGAGACTTTCGGCGTCTGCACCCACGGACGAGATGTGTCCTTCTGACCACCTTTGGTGCGATGTGTTCGGCCGTTGATGCGATTCGCGAAGGGCTCTGCGACTATCTGGAGCAGCCAGTTCGTGGCGAGATACTGCGCGAAGTGATCGCGCGGGTCGGACCGCCGCCGCAGACCGAGGCGGCGGCTCGCTTGCACAGCGAGGTGCACGCGCTGGCGCGTTGGGCGGGCGTGGTGGTGGGGGGAATCCACTCCCAGAGCGATCTGCGAACGCTTCGAGACTGGGGACGCTATGTCGGGCGCTCGGAAGGCACACTTCGGAATTGGTGCCGAACGGCCCGCCTGTCGACTCGTCGGTCCCTTCTCTTTGCACGCATGTTGCGCGCTGTCGTCAGGCAGGAAGCGCTGGGACGTCCGATTGCTCCAGGACACATGCTCGACATCGTCGATCGCCGAACGCTGGTCAAGCTGCTGACTAAGTCCGGGTCCACGCTCGAGCGATTGCCGGAGGGCGTCAACGTCTTCCTTCGCGAGCAGCGACTGATCGACAGCGCAGAGGCAATCGCCGAAGTTCAGCGCACGTTGGAGCAGGCGATGCGATCAGGCAAGATCGAATCGGCGCGTGCCGACGGAACTCTCAGTGGTGGGGTACCGGTTCGCCTACATCGCTTGCCGGCCTCCGTCTGACGCGGCGAAGGTCGCGGCGTTGGATTCACGGCTGGCGCAAGGCCGCGGCTGGCTCAACCCGTGACGCCCTGAGCGCCGGCCACCAGCACGCGACAAGGGCGATGCAGAGCATCAGCAGGACCGACACTCCGAGTGACACCGAATCACGGCTCGCCAGTTCGGACACGAGCGCCCGAGCGCTGCGCTCCGCCACCAGCGACACAGGCACACCGATCGCGACACCCGAGACCACCAGCAGCAGCCCCTCGCGCACAACAGCGCTGACAACGATTCGACGTTGAGCGCCAAGCGCCAGACGTATGGCGATTTCACGCACGCGTGTGGTCATGAACTGGACGAGCAGACCGAACAGGCCCACGCCTCCCACCAGGACGCTCAATCCTGCGAATGCCGCCGCGAGTCCGGTCAGGACACGTTCACGCATGTGGAAACGCCGCCACTGGTCGGCGATCGTCTGCACACGATCGACACGGTGACGGCCCAGCGGCTGCACCGCATGTCGAACACTCTCTGCCAATGCCCGAGCGTCGGAAACACGCAGCACGAGTGTGGGCGCCGACATCAGTCGTGGATTCTGCAGGAGCGGCAGGTACACCATCGGCAGGTCGTGAATCCGCACGTCGCCCGGGCTGAAGTTCTCGACAACTCCGACCACGGCGACACTGGCGACAGAGCTGGCGGTCGTCAACTGGAGCCGTTCTCCGATGGCATCACCTGCCGGGAAGAGGCGGGACGCGAGGAGCCGATTGATGATCGCCACAGGCTCCTGGCCTTCCCGGTCGGACCATTCGAACTCGCGCCCCTCCATCCGCACTCCGACCGTGGAGAAAAAAGCAGGAGACACGTACTCCACTGTGCCCGAGACCTCGGCACCGTTCGGCGCGTCTGCCCGTCGAAACGGCGCGAGGGCGGTGACGTGTCGCCGTTCGGTCGTGGGGAATCCGAGGGACAGTGCAGCTCCCGTGACCCCGGGAAGTGCGACCAGCCGATCGAGGACCGGTCGAAAGTAGGCGGCCTGATCGATCGTCTGTGGCTGACCAAATGCCAGCGCCAGCCGCGCCCATCTGAGTCCCTCGGGCTGATAACCAGGAGCGAGGCTGTTGATCGTGCCAAGCTCGCGAGCAAACAGACTCGCGCAAAACACCAGAACGACCGATACCGCAATCTGCCCAACGATGAGCAACCTGCGCCACCAGCGAGTCGCGCCGGACACGATGGTGTATGTCCCAGCGCCGCCGATCAGACGCGAGCGCCGACCGACGACCACCAGCGCCGGGATACTGACCAGAAGGCCCGTCATGACCCCAAGCGCGCCAAGGGCCGCGAGGACGTTCACGCTGGGAGCGACGTCCATCGTCGTCGGCGTCGACCGCGTCCACATCGTGGCGGCGAGTGCGCGGCCGGTCCACCAGGCAATTGGTATGGCAGCAAGAGCAGCGGCCACGCCGATGACGAGCCCTTCGCCAAGCAGTGGGAGCCCCATGCGCCACAGAGTGCCACCGAGCGCGGTGCGCATCGCAAATTCCGGCTCTCGCGCTGACGCCTGAGCCAGGAAGAGCCCGCCGACGTTCAAGACGGCCAGCACCGTCAAAATCGCCGCGAGGAGAAGCAGAAAGAGAAGCGCTCTGGAGTACTGGTCGCGTTGGACCGAGAGTCCTCGCGCGACTGGTTCAACGCGAAGCGATGTGACTGCCGATGCTGATGACGCCGGGACACCTGTCTTGGCGGGATTCGTACTCGACCAGACGTCGGGCCACAGGGCGCGCACGTGCGAGCGCGCCTCCTCCACCGACACGCCGGGCCGAAGCCGCCCGACGGTGTAAAGGGCGACGGCATCGCGCCGTCCGAGTAGCTTGGACATCAGGCCCAGTGGCACCGTGACATCCGGAGCCTGATCGACATCGAGCCCGCTGAACGATGACGGCGTCACGCCAATGATCGTCAGCTGCGCACCGTTGGCGCGCAGTGTCTGACCGATCACCGCCGGGTCACCGCCGAGCGCATTCTTCCAGAACGCGGTGCTGACCACCGCGACAGCAGCGGGCTCGCCGGCATCGGGTGCGTCGCGTTGGTCGATGAGTCGCCCGAGGCGCGGTTGCACACCGAGCATGGCGTAGCAGCCGCCGGTGAAGGCTTCGTTTCGGTACGTCGCCGTCACGCCGCGAACTTCGACGTCCAATGCTCCACGAGCGTAGCCACAGAGATCAGTGATCAGCTGCTGCCGTTCGCGCAGTGACACTAACGTTCGCATCGGCATCCCGAGCAACGCTTCACCAAGCGCTGGATAGGCCGCGACGAGCTGTTCGGCATGTGGGACGGCGAGCGTGCGCATCAGCAATGCGTCTGAGACACTGAGCAGTGCGCCGCCGCCGCCGATCGCGAGAGCCAGAGTGGCGATCGCCAGCAGTGGGACTTTGGGTTCCCGAATGAGACGACGACAGACCTGATTCATTGACGCGAAACGTGCGGGAGTCTACACCCATTGCATGCGTGCAGCAACGACTGCGCAACCCATCCTTGCGACATTTCTTCATTCACGGCGGACCGAACCGGCCGCTCGTTCTTGTGATGGTTCGTACGGCAGATCCTGCGACGTGAACTTCGGATCGTGTGCGAGCATCCCGCACGATCCGTGAAGAACCGTAAGATGGCGGCATCCTCGCAAGCGCACCCCGGCGGCGCGCATGACTCGGCCGAATCGCAGCGCACGCAGGTACTCGAGGGAGTGAGACACTGCATCGCCGCCGTACTGGGCCTGCAGCTCGACGAGGTCGCCCACGACTCGCTGCTGACCGATCTCGGCGCCGATTCGTTTCAGTTTCTGGATATCGTCTGCCGGATCGAGACGACGTTTCAGGTGGTTCTTCCGGCGAATTACTCCACACCCAGCCGAGTGTCGGTTCAGGACCTGTCGAAAGCGGTCCACCGGCGTCTTTCATCGCCGTCGGATTCCAGACAAGGCGCACTCCGCGCGTCATCCATCCTGTGGAGTGACCGGTGAACGACGCACCGCTGCCGAACGTGCTGGTCAGTCCGACACCAGGCCGCGCGGCGTTCCTGTTTCCTCGTGCGCACGTGACGCGAGATGACCGGCATGCACGCAGTGTGGGTGTGGGGCCATTGCACATCGGCACTCGCACGCGTGCACCCCGGCACGCGCAGCGCTATGCGCGGATCGAGATCACCGACCTCGAAAGCGGCAGGCAGCAGAACGTGCTGCACGGCCGACCGCGGCAGGCGTGGCCGATTGGATTCTCATCCGACGGCGAATGCTTTGCCTGCGCGCATGACACCCGACGCGGGGTGCGGATGTTCTGGGCCGATTGCGAATCGGGACGCACGGACGAATGGCCATGGCCGGTGAATGCGGCGGTGACCGTCTTCGACGAGCCGCCGGGCTGTTGGGTGGGCTCGACTCGAATGCTTGCAATGTTCCTTGAGCCGCAAGACCGGGGCGCGAGCAGGCGGGCCACGAAATTCGATTGTCCCGAGGTGGAGGACACATCCCTCGACGCCGCTCGCTTACTGCCGTCGGCGAGCGCTTCAGATGCACTGCCCAGGGCCGTTCGTCTTCTAACGAGCCAGATTGGACTCGTGGAGACGGCTCGAAAACACGTACGACGAATTGGGCCGCCGGGGCTGTATCGCCGCATCAGTGCCTCACCGGACGGCCGCTACCTCTTGGTCAGTGTCGTTATCCCCGCGACCGATCGACGCCGCTCCTCGAGCAATTTTCCAAGCTGGCCGAGTTGCACGGAAGTGTGGGACCTTCGTGCGCCTCGCGATACCCCGGCGGTTGTCGCACGATCGACACCGTACACGGTCGGCGGCGAGCGCTACTACGGCAAGCCGATGGAGTGGTACTGGCACCCGCTCGAGCCCGCGACCGTCACCTGGCTGGACGATCGGAGTGAGGAACGACCAGGCGTCTTCGTGCTGCGACCACCGTTCTCGCAGCGTCCGGGCCTGCTGTATCGTGTGGATGGGCAGGGTCTGCAATTCGCATGGACCACGTCGGGTCGCCTCGTCGTGGTCGAGTGGAATAGAGAGGCGAGCCGGACCAGAGTCGTAGTTGCGGGCGACAATCATCGGCCCACCATCGCCGTCTCGACCGCTTCCACGTCGAGTGGATCCGAAACCGGGCTCCGAGACGCGTGGGCATCCGCCATCGAATACTCGAGCGATGAGCGGAGGCCGGTCTCTGCAGCGTACGGCAAACACGATGGTCTTCTGGTGCAGCGGGGCGATCTGTTGTACCTGACCGGCTCGCGTCACAACCTTCATGAGACGCAGGCATTCATCGAGACACTGGACCTGAGAAGTCAGATTAGCCATCGCGTCTACGTCTCCGAACAAGGGGTTCATGAGCGTGTCATCGGATTTGGTGATTCGAACTGCTCCACAGTTGTAACGATTGCTGAGAGCGGCAGCTCGCCGCCGCACTACGCGCTCGCCTGCGGGTCGCACGCTCGCCGCGCGATTCATTCACGGCCCCGCTTGCCAGGCCGCTGGTCGTCGCTGGACCGGCGCACCATTGAAATCACGGGCACGCCCAGAGGCACTCGTGTGCTCGATATCTTTCTGCCGCCGGCACGATCGAGCAGGCCGGCGCCAGTGCCGATCCTGTTGTGGATTCAGCCCCGGCTCTACACCGCGGCGGCGAAGCCCTTCCCGAGAAACCGCTATCCGGATTTCGGCGATCCGTCGCCACTCGCAGCCGTGCTGTCGGGCATCGGCGTCGTCTACCACCCTCCGCTCGCGCTCGACCCGATCCGCATCGATGTGCCAGGCCGGATGTGGGACCAGCTTGCCGACCAGGTGAAATCTGCGATCGATGCACTGGTTGAAGCAGGAGTCGCGGATCGTGATCACATCGGCATCGGTGGACATTGCGTCGGCGCGTACGCGACGGTGGCGCTCCTGAGCCGAACGAACCTGTTTAGAGCAGGCGTCGCAAGTGCCGGTCGGTATAACCTGGCATCACTTCCGTTGGGCGCGGCATTTGCGGGACTTCGGTCATTTCACGAGGCGCCCGCTGTCTACGTTGAACGTTCACCGCTGACTTACGCGAAATCGATTGAGACGCCTCTGCTCCTTATTCACGGGGAGCTTGACGATTTCGTCTCGCCAGGCGAGAGCGACGATCTCTACAAGGCCATCGCCAAGGCGGGCGGTCAGTGCCGGTATGTCCGCGTTCCTCACGAAGGCCACATCTTCAGGACGCGAGATGGGTGTCGCGTCTTCGAGACCGAGCTGGCGAACTGGTGCACTCGCCATCTCGCAGCGACAGACGCCCGACGATCATGCGCATGATCCCTCAGCCGCACGCGTTCGGTGGGCGGAACGGCGTCCATGCACTCAACGACGGGGTGTATTGGTGCCATCACGGCGGCATCGTGGTGGTCCTGTCGATGAACTCCGGCCGCTACACGACGCTCGATCCGCTGGCGAGCATGGTGTGGATCCGGGCGTGTGAGGGCGACGCTCTCGATCGAATCGTCGAACACGTCCGCAGCGAACGACTGCCGACCCCCGATGTCGCCGAGCTCGAGGCGACGATTTCCGAGCTGATCGAAGCGTTCTGCGAGAAAGGCCTGCTTCGCGCGATGCCTGCCACCGGCGGGCCGCCCGAGCCGACGACGACACTCGGCCAGGCTGCGCCACGGTCGACCACTGCCTCGCCGCGCGCCAAGGCGCCGCGCGTTCCATCGGTCATCGAGTGTTGTGTGCTGCTGGCCTGCGCTCGAATCGCGCTGCGCGTTCTGCGCCTGAGAAAAGTGCTGGCCTATCTCTGGCGAACACGGCGCGAGATCAGTTGCGTGCTGAACGAACGCTGGCTGCAGGCGTTGGCGCGGAACCTGGCCATCGCCCAGGCGATTTCGCCGATCCACACGGCATGCCTCGAGCAGAGCCTGACGGCATGGTGGTGCCTCAACCGGGCTGGCGCAGAAGCACACCTCCGCCTCGGTGCGCAGCCATTCCCGTTCAACGCGCACGCCTGGGTCGAACATCGGGGCACACCGGTCGTGGACGATCCGGAACACTTGCGGGAGTTCAGAGCCTTTCCGCCGATCGACTTCGCACGACTCTGACATGTTCAGCATCACGCTCTCGTCGGACGCTCCCTGGCAATCGGCGATCTCGGTGTACACCGAGGCCCCCTCGCACCGACTCGTCGTTGACGATGTCGTGGTGTGCGGGAATGCGCGGCTCGATCGAGACCGACAGGGCGGCGCGGCCGCAGATCGACAGCGGGATCTGAGAACAGTCGCGCTGACCTACATCGAGGGCGGCATCGACGCGGTCACGCGGCTCAATGGATCCTTCGGAGTCGTCCTCTGGGACTCACGTCACCGACGTCTTCATGCCGTGAGAGACGCGCTCGGATTGTCCCCGCTGTACTACCGGAGCGATCCTCGTGAGCTCGTGATCGCCGACTCGCTGGACGGGCTTCGCAGCGACGAACGCATCGACGCTGATTTCATCGCCACATTCATTGCGACAGGCGGACCGGACCCGAGCCGGACGATCTGGAAAGACAGTTCGCCGCTCCCACCCGGCTCGGTCCTGACCCGACGCGACGATCGCACGGTGGTGTGCACGTATTGGTCGCCACTGGAGTTCGGTGAGGCGCATCGGTCGAAGGGCGACGATGCGGCTGCGGAGTTCCGAAGGCTTGTGCGCGAAGCGCTGTCACGAGACCTCGATCCAGCCGGCGGTACCTGGGCGCACCTGTCCGGTGGCCATGACTCGTCGTCGGTGGTCTCGATGGCCGCGGCGATGCAGGCCGAAGACGATCGATGGGCGCTGGGTGGGACGTTGACGCTGGCAGACTCGTTTGGGTCCGGCGACGAGTCCACGTTCTCCGACCTTGTACTCGACCGCTATCGACTGCGCAACGAGCGCCTCGATGACGTAGCGCCGTGGACCGATGATGGCCTCGCTCCCCCGCGCACTCCGCATCCGACCCGCGACTATCCTTTCTTCGCCCGTGACCGCATCGCCTCCAGGCAGATGCGCGCGCACGGCGCCACGTCGCTGCTCAGTGGACTCGGGCCGGATCTCTATCTGCCGTTCACCGCACTTCATGCCACCGACCTGTTCTGGAGCGGTCGACCGACGGAAGGATTGCGCCTGGCCTGTGAGTGGTCAATCGCGCGGGGCGAACGACTGTGGACCTCGGTGTGGCGGCACCTCATGATGCCCGTCGTTCCGAGACGCGTTCGGCTGTGGGCACGCCGGAGGCGAACGCCGTTTCCAGCATGGATGCAGACGACGTTCATCCGCGAGCACGGTTTCGCGGACTGTCTCGTCGCGCTCGATGTGCCCGTGAGCCGTCGGCTGAGGCTGCTCCCGAGTCTGCTTGCCGAGCATTTTGCCGCCATGAGCGCGTCGTTGGATGGCTGGTTGCTCTATGACGGCATCGAGATTCGCCATCCCCTGCTCTATCGCCCTCTCGTGGAGTTCTGCCTGAGTCTGCCGAGCGCACACCGAATGGATGTGCGTGCGCCCAAGCCCGTGTTGCGGCACGCGATGCAGGGGATTGTTCCGGATGCGGTTCTCGCCCGGCGGTCCAAAGGTGCCGCGATATTGCCTCGCGTGTGCTGGGCTCTTGCGCGCGAGCGCCACCGAATCGCACACCTGCTCCGAACGTCAGCGCTGGCCGACCTCGGAGTGATCGAGCCGGCCAAGGCTCTGCACGCCGCCGAGGAGGCAGCCGCTGGACGACTCGGATATGCCGCGAAGCATCTCTATTACGCCCTCTCGATCGAGACATGGTTCGCCGTCCGCAACGGACGATACGCCGTCAGCACCGTTCACTGAATGGAGGAACGCATGAAACCACGTGCCGAAGGAACCGTCGGAAACCCCCCGCAGCGGCTGGTCGACCAGGGGGCAGTCGAGGACCGCACGAACGAGATTTGCGGGACGGGGCAGCCCGAGGTCGCTCACGAAAACATCGTCTGGTCGGTATACACGCTGTCGGAAGTCGACGTCGAGGGCCAGATCACGCGCGCAAAGGACCCGAACAAGTAGCGCGAGTGCGCGGGGGCGGCGACGCTCCCCGCGCCTCATTCACCTGCTGGTGGCGCTTCGTGCCACCAGTTCGGCCAGTGTGAGGCTGTCATGAGGCCGATCGACTATTTCGATACCGCTGTTGACTCGTATGGCGAACGGCCGGCGCTGGTTGATGGCTCGGTGAGCCTGTCGTACCGACAGGTGCAGCAGGCCACGCGTCCGTTGGCAGCCGCGATCCGTGCTGTTCTCGGCGGTCACGCTGCCGCGCCCATCGCCATCCTTTCACCGAACGACTATCGTGTGGTGCTCGGTACGCTCGCAGCCATGCGTGCCGGGGCCGTGGTGGCCCCCCTCCACATACGAAATGCGCCCTCGAAAAACCTCGGCTATCTCGACGCGATACGACCGGCGGTGCTCTTCTACCACAGTCAGGTCGCCCGCGATGTCGAGCTGATACGCCGCCAGACGACGGCAATCGGCCGCTACGTGTGCCTGGACAGGTTCACGACGATGGACGAGTCGCTCGAGGAATTTGCCGCGACCGGATCAGAGGAGCCCGAAGACTGGGGCGACGTATCGGGTAACTACGAACATCCGGTCTACCTGCGTCAGACCAGCGGGACCACCGGCAGCCCCAAGATGATTATTGGCGATGTCGGCTCGTTCGTCGCGACTCACCTCATCGTCCGCGAGCGGCTTCGACACATCGAGTGCGATCCGGTGTGCCTCGTGGCCGCACCGCTGTCCCACGCCGCAGGTGTTCACGCCTTCTGCATGCTCACGCTCGGTGCACGGCTGGTGCTGATGCCGGAGTTCAATGCTCTCGAGACGCTTCAGTCCATCGAGCGGAACCGCGTGACGCACCTGTGGCTTCCCGCAAGCGGTTTGTACCTGCTGATGAAGGCGCTCGATGCCGTCGACGTCGATCTCTCCAGCTTGCGCAGCGTGGTCCTGGGCGCATCCGGCGTCGCGGCCGATAAGCTCCGGGACGCAGTGCGCCGGTTGGGGCCATGCATCTCGATCAACTATTCGCAGATCGAAAGCGGGTTCCTGACCTGGCTCGATGAACGAACGATTGCGAAGGCTGTCGCGGGAGAACATCCGGAACGGCTGGCGAGCAGTGGCACGAGCCTGTACGTCAGCCGCATCGGCATCATGAATGAGCAGGGCGCGCTGCTGGGAGCTGGCCACACTGGAGAAATCGTCGTCCGAGGCCGATCGGTCAAGCCCTATGTCAGGAGGCCATTCGAGTACGACCAGGCCGAGATCGAGCAATCGCGTCAGTATGGTTGGCATCATACCGGCGACATGGGGTACTTCGACGAGCACGGCTATCTGTATGTGGTCGGCAGGAAGAAGGACGTGATCAACGTCGGAGGATTCAAGGTGTCAGCCGACGAAGTGGAGCATGTGATTCTGGAGATTCCTGACGTGGTCGAGTGCGCTGTCGTCGCCGTGCGCGACCCCGTGCGCGGCGAAGCCGTCAAGGCCGTCATTACCGTCAGACCAGGACGCAGCGTGGCGAACTCCGCGATTATCAGCCACTGTCGGGCCAAACTCGGCAACAGTCACTGTCCGTCGTCGATCGAACAATGGACCGAGCTGCCGCGTACCGGCGTCGGCAAGATCGATAAGCTCCGAATCCGAGAGCTCGCGCAGGCCACGCCATGAGCGCTGTGGCAATGGAGAGTGCTGCCGCTCGACGCAATATCGAACAACTGTGTCTGTCCGACCCTCGGCCGACGACTGCTGTCGCGCCGCCGGCGCAGGAGTACGACCGGCTCGCCAGGCAGGAGCTCGTCTATCCGGGGTTCTTCACGCGAGAGTACATGAACTTCGGCTACTGGGAATTGAGTACAGACTCGCGGCGAGAGGCGTCGGACAATCTGATGCGCCGACTGACCGATCACGCCACGCCAGCCCCAGACTCGGTGCTCGATGTGGCATGCGGTCTCGGCGCGACTACTCGATACCTCACGGAACGATGGACCTCGGCGCGTGTGCACGGCATCAACATCTCCCAGGCGCAGACGGCGGCCAGTCGGAGCAACGCTCCACAGTGCACGTTCTCGGTCATGGACGCGTCCACGTTGGGGTTCGCCGACGAGTCCTTTGCCGCAGTCTTCTGCGTCGAAGCGGCCTTTCATTTCCACACGCGAGGATCGTTCCTGCGCGAGGCATTCAGAGTGCTCAAATCGGGCGGAACACTGGTGCTCACCGATCTGCTTCTTCATGAAGCAGGGCATGACCTCTTGCCGACATGGCAGCGCTCGAACTACGTGCCGTCTCTGCAGGCCTACGCAACAGCCGTCAAGGCGCTTGGTTTTTCGCGCGTCGAAGTCATCGATATCACCGAACAGGGGCTGCTCGGTTATTTGCGGTTCATGTTCCGCCGTGTGCACGACGACTGGCTTGCCGGTATGTGCGATTACCGGCAGCTACAATTGGCCCTGCGGATTCTCCACCGCATTGCAGCGACGCATCGCTTCAATATTGCCTGTGTGGCGCACAAGGATTCGCGCTGACGCACGCGGTGCGGTCCGGCGATTGCGCGTTCAGGCGATGTGCGCCGACCGTCTCCACGTACACGGAGTACAGCGACTGGCTGGCCGTCATGAAGAGCCGGTTGCGGGCGGACCGTCGAAGCAATGTGTTTAGGATGTTTCACGGCCTTCTCTCAGCAGTGCCTTCATCACGAACATCACGTTGGCCGGCCGCTCGCCGAGGCGCCGCATGAAATACGGAAACCACTCGCGCCCGAAGGGGATGTAGACGCGCACCCGGTAGCCGGCGGCCACCAGCTCGGTCTGCAGATCGCGACGCACGCCGTACAACATCTGAAACTCGAATCGATCG
>DATFRP010000352.1:0-2037 GCA_035263125.1 Vicinamibacterales bacterium | reverse complement strand
GCAGACCGCCTCGGGTGGACGCTGTGGGATCAGCGGCTCACGACTGAAATCGCACGCCTGAGCAACTGCGATCACTCGGAAGTGAAGATTCGTGAAGAGCGGGTGGACCCCCTGTATTACCGGCTGCTCAAGTCGATTGTGCGGGGCAGCTTCGAGGGCAGCCTTAACGTTCACAAACTGAACCTGCTGGATTCGGAGAGCATCTTGAGGCTGACGGAACGACTGGTAGAGCGGGCGGCAACCAAGGGAGATGCCGTGATCGTTGGCAGGGGATCGCAGCATTTCCTCCGCGAGCGCACCGACACCATCCGCGTCTTTCTCTATGCGCCGCGCAGCGACAAGATTCGCCGCCTTCTGGCGGCCGGCGTCAGCGAGGCGGAAGTCGAACATCTGGTGGATACGGTGGACGAGGAGCGCGCGGCGTTCATCGAAAAGTATTTCCACATCGAGTGGCCGAACCGGACCTTGTATCACGCCATGCTCAATACGATGTTCGGAGATGAGATCGTCATCGACGAAATCTTGAGCCTGAAGAAATCGCTCGAAGACCGGCCTTGAATCCTCCGCAACAAATGCATGGCGACCCCGACCAAGGCTCCGTGCGACGAAGCGGCCATCCTCTCGGCAACATCCGATCGGATCACGCGCGGTGCGGGCACGTGGGTCCTGGCGGCCACCATCCTGGGCTCGAGCATGGCATTCATCGATGGAACCGTCGTGAATGTCGCGCTTCCTGCGCTGCAATCGGCGATGCGGGCAACGTTGGCCGAGGTGCAGTGGGTGGTCGTGTCGTACGCCCTCACGCTGGCGGCGGCCCTGCTGACCGGCGGTTCGCTCGGTGATCTCTACGGCCGACGGAAGATCTTTGCGATCGGGATCGTGCTGTTTTCGGCGGCATCCGCCTGGTGCGGCCTTTCACGAACCGTCGGCGAATTGATTGCCGCACGCGGACTGCAAGGAGTCGGCGCGGCGTTGCTGGTGCCAAACAGCCTTGCCCTGATCAGTGGATCCTTTCCGGCGGATGAACGCGGGCGGGCGATCGGTACCTGGTCTGGATTCACGGCGATCACCGCGGCGATCGGCCCGGTGCTGGGTGGATGGCTGGTACAGTACGCGTCGTGGCGCTGGGCGTTCTTCATCAACGTCCCGCTCGCGGCGGTCGTGCTTGCAATCACCGTCCTTCACGTGCCGGAAACCCGCAAGGACAGCTCACCGCCGCGTCTCGACTGGCTCGGCACTCTGTTGACGACCGCCGGTCTCGGCGCCGTCGTCTTCGCGTTGATCGAGTCGATGCCGATGGTGGGTGGCATCGGAGCGCTCCTGCTCGTCGCGTTCGTGGTCGTCGAAGCGCGTGCGCAGCATCCCATGGTCCCGCTCTCGTTGTTTCGCTCACGCACGTTCTCCGGCACGAACCTCCTCACGTTCCTGTTGTATGGCGCGCTCGGCGCCGTCTTCTTCTTCCAGCCGCTCAATCTGATTCAGGTCCAGGGCTATTCGACGACACAAGCGGGTGCGGCGCTGCTCCCGTTCATTCTGCTGATGTTCCTGTTGTCGCGCTGGTCTGGCGGGCTCACCGCGCGTTACGGCGCACGACGCCCGTTGATCGTCGGGCCGCTCGTCGCCGCCGCCGGGTTCGCGCTGCTCGCGAGACCTGGCGTCGGGGGTTCGTACTGGACGACGGTTTTCCCCGGGATGATCGTGCTCGGCCTCGGGATGGCGACGACTGTCGCCCCGTTGACAACGGCGGTGATGAGCGCCGTCGAGCAAAGACACGCGGGGATCGCGTCTGGAATCAACAACGCCGTGTCGCGGGTGGCAGGTCTCCTCGCCGTCGCCGTGTTCGGTGTCGTGCTGTCGACCGTCTTCGATCGTGAGCTCGATCGTCGGATCAGTCCGCTGCCGGCGGATGTCCGGCAAGCGGTCGACGCCCAACGCAACAAGCTCGCCGGCATCGAGACGGACGACCCGAGGGCGCGTCGAGCAATCGACGAATCATTCGTGGCCGGCTATCGACGCGTGCTCTGGGTCGCGGTCGCT
>DATFRP010000351.1:0-9178 GCA_035263125.1 Vicinamibacterales bacterium | reverse complement strand
GTTGCCGCCCGATTTGGTCGTGAGGTTGACCACGCCGCCATTGAACCGGCCGAACTCCGCCGGAGGACTGTTGCTCTCGATCTTGAATTCCTGGATCGCGTCGACCACCGGGTAGTACGCCACCTGGCCCGGCTCCGGCTGCAGCACGGAAATGCCGTCGAAGAGATACTCGTTCGTACGGGGCCGCCCGCCGTTGATTCGCGGCAGAACCGAATTCGGCGGCAAGGCCACGCCGGGGACGATCGAGGCAAGCATGATGAACAGGCGGCCGTTCAGCGGGAGCTGCACGACCTGCTCGTTCTCGACGACCGTCCCGAGGCTCGCGGTTTCGATTCGAACGACCGGCGAGTCGGCGACGACGGTCACCAGTTCCTGAACGTTGCCAACACTGAGATCGAAATCGATGCGCGCCTTTTCGCCCGTCGAGAGACGGACGCCCTCACGGCGCACCGGTTTGAAGCCGGCGAGCTCGACGTCGATGCGATATTCGCTGGGCGTCAGGCTCGCGGCAGTGTAGACGCCGTCACCAGTGGACACGACCACTCGCTGAAGGTTCGTTCGTGTGTCCGTGACCGTGATGGTCGCGCCGGGAACGGCCGCCCCGGCCTGGTCTTTCACGACGCCGGTGATCTCGCCGGCAGCTGTCTGGGCACGCGCGGGCGACACGCTCACAAACCATGCGCACGCCACAGCGATGCCGATCGAAAGCAAACCCCTTCGAGTCATACCGATCATGTCGACTACTCTCTCCCCACCTGAAATGGATTGCGGGCCGCTGAGTCCGAGAATGGCGAACGGCGCAGCGCCGTCCTGCCGACCTCCTCGAAGCCGAAAAGTCTAGATCGGATTGATACGGCGCTCAAATCGACTCGATCAGCCCTGAATCGATCTGTCGATGTTGACGGCATCTGCTACCATGGCGGCGCGGCGGAGCCGATGAGGAGAGTTAAGGGCACATGGCCAGAATCAGATGGGCGCACCTTTGCGAATTGGCGTTTCTCGACAACTGCGGCCGTCTGTGTGTCATCGGCGTCACGACACAAATGGCTGTGCCGTCGCTTCCGCTCGTCGTCCGTCAGCTGATGCTCGCGGCACACGTCGTCGAGGTGCGGCCCGGAGATGAGGTTTCTTTCGGCGTGTCGATTGCCACCCCGAGGGGCAACTCCATGGCTCCAGACCATGCAGACGGCCTCGACGTCGCGGTCGCCGGTGACTACCTGCTGATCACGATGCGCGACATTCCCTTGACGGAAGAGGGCGTGTATCACGTGCTGCTGACGATCGGTGCGTCAGATGCGATGGTGCTCGACGTGCCGGTGCTCTTGACGTCACAACGCCTGCACGCCGACGTGCACTGACCACGATTCAGGAAGGAAGATCATGTATCGCGTCCACGATCGTCTCATCAGGCTTTGCGCGGTTGTGTCGATACTTGCGCTCTGCGCGGCCGTGCCCGCGTCGGCTCAGTCGAGTGGGAGCCGGGGGACACTCACCGGCACCGTTCTGGATCCTGTGGGGAAACCCGCGGGCAAGGTGACAGTCCAGGCCCAGAGCGCCGATGGACAGACGACACAGCGCGCCACCACGGAGACGACCGGACGGTATGTCATCGGCGGCCTTCCGTTCGGTGTCTACAACGTCACGGTCACCGTCCCCGGACTCAAAGCGTTCGAACGGAAGGGCGTCAGCGTCCAGGCAGCGTCGACTTCGCTCGACATCCGCCTCGAGGAGGGCTCGCAGCTCAGCACCCTGGGCGAGGATCCGCTCGGCATCGCGGCCGATCGAGCGCGCCGCGCGCCGCCGTCGGGGCCAACGCCCCGCACGGCCGATGGCAAGCCCGATTTCTCAGGCGTCTGGTGGGCGCCGACCGTGGTCGACCCTGGCAAGCCTGAGTGGCTGCCCGATGCGCAGCAGGTTGCCGCACGACGTCAGGCCAACAATCGGAAGGACAGCCCGCAGGTTCGCTGCCTCCCCTCGGCGGTGCTTCGCCGCGGCCCGCTGGTGCAGTTCGTTCAGTCGAAGGAAGTCCTGATCGAAATCACCGACGACGACAGCCCGGGCTTCCATCAGATCTATCTGGCGCGATCACATCCGAAGGAGCAGGACCCGTTGTGGTACGGCGACTCGGTTGCGCGTTGGGATGGGGACACGCTCGTCGTCGATCGCAACAACTTCCTCGACGAGGTGTGGCTCGACCAGGACGCGCATCCGCACTCAGACAAGCTCCACGTGATCGAGCGCTATCGACGGCGCGACCTCGGTCACATGGACGTCGAGATTACCGTCGACGACCCGGGTGTGCTCGCACGGCCGTGGACGTTCACACGTGCGTCAGAACTCGCTCCCAAAGAGGAGATTCGCGAGTTCATCTGCAACGAGAACAACTCCGATCTGCCACACCTGATCGACAAGTGAGGAGTGATGACGTCATGAGAAATCACTGGTCGACCGCCGCGATGGTCGTCGCCCTCTGCGTGGGCGCGCACGCGCCGGCATGGGCGCATCATTCGTTCGCAGCGGAGTTCGATGTCAACAAGCCAGTCACGCTGATGGGCACCGTGACGAAACTGGCCTGGACCAACCCGCATGCGCACATCTACATGGATGTGAAAGATGCGTCCGGCAAGGCGGTCCCGTGGGACCTCGAGCTCGGGAGTCCAAACGCCCTGATTCGTCGCGGGTGGTCGGGTCGCACGCTGAAGGCGGGTGATGTGATCACGGTGAGCGGCTATCTCGCTAAAGACGGATCACACTTGGCCAACGCTCGCTCGGTGACGTTGAGCGATGGGCGAACAGTATTTGCGGGCTCGTCGCTTGACGCCGGATCCGCTCAGTAGTCGCGGACGGTCGTGTCCGCCAAAAGGGGACCCGAGGGCGGCGTCGGCGATCAGTGAACGTCGGCCAGTGCGGTGTTGCTGGTAGTGAGTACCGGGATGTCGACCGTGACTGCCGGCTGTCCGCGAAGCGCCACCTGGAACGAATAGGCACCTTCCTCGGCGAGCGGCACGTCGCGCATCGTGACGAGGACGAACTCGCCGGCCCTCTCGACCACCATGCTGTTCTGAGCCACGGGCGCGTTGACGAGGCCGCTCGGTGTGACCACCGCCACCGTCACGACAATCTCATCGACGAGACTCAGGTCCCTCAATCGCGCGACCAGCATGACCTGCCGAACCACGATCGGCAGCTGAGGAACCGGAAACTCCCGGGCGATTCCGATCATGCAGAGCCGCTGTTGCTGATCGAAGAACGCTGCGCTGCAGACGAGCGCCCAGTCGATGGTCGCCATACGCGTCGGATGTCTACTTCGATGTCGTATACGGCACGCCGATCGCCCGGAACGGACCGGGATCCTTGGTCGCGTCGCTGCGAAGATTCAACCTGGCTTCCGCGACATACGCCGTCTTTCCGGCGAGCGTGACCGCCGTGATCCCGGTGAGCCCTTCCTTGAGCACTTTGATCTCGGCCTTGTCCCCGTTGATCGTGACCTCGTCGAGACGTCCGCCCTCGACGAGCAGCATCGTTTTGTCGCCGATGGCTCTCATGCCGTCGGGCCCCTGCAACGCACGCGACGGTTCCAGGTTCACGATCGGACCCGCAGAGCCGTCGGCCTTCACCGGAATCCGCATCAGCGTCCCTTGCCCGACCGAGTTCACGTAGACATGTCCATCGGCCAGCAGCGCGATGCCGTCCGCCGTGGCCAGCACCATCGGATCGCTCGCCCAGACATCGAGTGCCGTCGATCCCTTCTTCAGCCTGAGCACCCGACCCTGCGTGGTGTCGGTGGCGTAGACCGTGCCGTCCTTCGCGACGGCGATGTCATTGCAGAGACCGTTGCCTGGGAATGCATAACTGGCCTTGAACGCAGCCGTCTTGAGGTTGAACGCCTTGAGCGCGGTCTCACCCACGACCGGAGCGCCATTGCGACCGCCCGCTGCGGAGGCGCACACCCAGAGCGTCCCTGCGTTCTCGTCCGCGAACACCCCGAGCACCGTCGAGAGTCCATTGGCTTTCGGCTGAATCCACACGTCTGCCTTCGAGGACGAGGACGTTGCGCGGTAGACGCTGTCCTGACCGAGGCTGCCGAAGAACAGCGTGCCGTCCTTCGTCGACGTCAGGCTCTCGGGAAAGATTCTCGCATCGGCAAAAGTGATCTCCTGACGATCGGCTGCGGCAAGCGAGCAGACCAGGACCGTGACGAGTGCGCACACTGTCGGTGAACACGAACGCTTCATCTCAGCATCTCCGCAAAAGACGACGTCAGCACGTCGTGCGATCTCACTTCACGTACAACTGAGGGAACGACTTCTTGAAATCCTCGAACTTCGGCTTGTCGACCTGCATGATGTAAGGATGCGTCGGGTTCCTGGCGGCGAAGTCCTGGTGATACGCCTCGGCCTCGTAGAAGCCGTTCAGCGACACGAGCTGTGTCGCAATCGCCTTCGGAAACACGTGCGCAGCCGCCAGTTGATCGATGTAGGCCTTGGATACCTGTTGCTGCCGTTCCGTACCGTAGAAGATCGCCGAGCGGTACTGCGGTCCGATGTCCGGACCCTGGCGATTGATCTGCGTTGGATCGTGAACGACGGAGAAGAACACCTTGAGTAGCTGGCCGAGACTGACCTTGCCTGGGTCGTACGTGATCTTCACCGATTCGGCGTGCCCCGTCGTGCCCGTCGAGACGAGCTCGTACTCGGCATTGCGTGCCGAGCCGCCCGAGTAGCCCGAGACGGCCGATGTCACGCCGCGAACGTGCCGGAAGACCTCCTCGACGCCCCAGAAGCAACCGCCCGCGAGCACGAGCGTCTGGCTCTTGCCACTGGCAAGCGGATCGTCCATCGCCGGGTCGGGTAGTTTGACCGCAGCGACGGCATCACTGGCACCGGCCCAGACGAGAAGCGCGAGCGCGACTCCAGAAAACGACATCATCCTGCGCCGATTCATGACTGCCTCCTTCATCCGAAGGTGAACGCAAACGCCTGCACACCGGGATCGAGAAACTCGATTTGGAACGTGCGGTCCTCGATCGATCCCTTCTGGCGAATCAGCTGATAGAGCCGATACTCCTTTACCGTTCCGTTCCCCTGACGATTGACGTCGACACCGAGGTCGTCGAGTGGTGCACTGCCGTCGAGCGTCACCTTGAAGCGGATCGGCTTGCCGCCAGCTCCTGGCCCGAGCACGAGATGTAGATCGCGCGCATGGAACCGGAACACGATCCTGCCTGACCCCGACGCCAGCGTCGCCTGCTCGGGCCCGACGGTCCAGGCGCCGTCGAGTCCCCACTGGTTGACCTGCGGCCGCGTCGGCGCTGTGTACTGCATCGAGGCGTCTTTCGCGACCGTTTGCGGCGAGGCGTAGTTCTCCTGTCGCTGATATCCGACGTAGGTCTCCGGCGACTGTATTGCCGTGAGGTCTGGCGCTTTCTGAACTCCAGCTGCATCGACCGCAACGACATCACCGAGACGAACTTTCGCGTCACGTTCGCGAAGCAGGTCTTGAATGACGCGCTCGGTCTCGTCGTACTTGCCTTCACCGAAGTGATGAAAGCGAATCTTGCCCTCCGCGTCGACGAGATAATGTGCCGGCCAGAATCGATTGCTGAACGCATCCCAGATCGTTCGGTTGCTGTCGACCGCGATCGGATAGGTGATCTTCAGATCTTTGGTGGCTCTCGCGACATTGTCGGGATCGCGTTCGAACGCGAACTCCGGTGTGTGCACGCCGATCACCACCAGTCCGCTCTTCTGGTACTTCGCGGCCCACGCCTGCACGTACGGAATGGCGCGCAGACAGTTGATGCACGAGTACGTCCAGAAGTCGAAGAGGACGACTTTACCGCGCAGGCCTTCGCGCGTGTGCGGCGGGCCGTTCAGCCACTGCAGGGCCCCGTCGAGCGGTGGCATCAATGCCGTGCCTCCCTGCCCCGATGCCGCCTTGGCCTGCATCATCATCATGGCCGGCGCCATCTTCGGAGCCTCGTCTGCGGGCTTCACGCGGTCGACGAGACGCTGCTCGAACTCGGTAGCGGTCCCCACGGTCGTCAACGACAGACGCGCCAGCACGCCGGTGTCCCATCCCAGCGCGATGCCGACGACGCCGAGTAGGACGGCAGCACCGAGGCCGCGACGGATCCATTCCTCGGCGCCAAGCCCGCGCTTGAGGACCTGGAGGACGCGGCTCCCCGCCATCAAGACGAACGCAAGCGCGCACGCTGCGCCGCAGGCGAACGACAGGAGCAGCAGGGCGCTTCCAGTGCCGGTGCCGCCTACTGCAACTCCTGTCAGGATCAATCCGAGGATCGGTCCGGCACACGGCGTCCACAGCAGACCCGTCGCGATTCCCATCAGCACCGAACCGCCAATACTGTCTTGGTGGCCGCGCCGCTCGATGACGCCTCCGACGCGAACCAATGGCCGCGCGATGATCTCCGCGATCGCAGGTACGAGCAGGCTGACACCCACGACGGCAAATACGCCCATGGCGATGACACGCCCGTACTGATTCGCGCGCACGATCCAGTCGCCGGCGACTGCGGCCAGACTCCCGACCGCCGCGAACGTCAATGCCATCCCGATCAGGAGGGGAACCGCGCTGCGACGAAACGACTGCCCGGCCCGCGAGAACACAAAAGGCAGCACGGGGAGGATGCAGGGGCTTGCAATCGTCAGAAGACCGCCGACGAACGCGATGAGGTACAACATACGCGCTACCGAACGCGACCGCGCTCGCCCGGCGTTCTACGATACGGCCGTGGTCCGACGAGACTGAGCATCGATGGAAACCAAGAACTGTCGAATCAAATCTTCCAGTGTATTGGCATGGATGAACGACTTGGTCGCCTCCCGCATGGCCTGATCCCACCACGCACCGCCGAGCCGCTCCGGCTCGTCGTGATCGACGGTGAAGGCCACATACGGACTCAACACTCGTTCAATCAACGCATGCCACGCATCGTTCTTGAGCGCCGGCGCCGGAACGGTGGATGCCGCTGCGAGCCACGCGACCGACGCGGCGACAAGCTCCCGCTCCTCCGCCCTCAACACACAGACGGATACCGTCACCGTGTGATTGCCTATCTGCACGATCGAGTCGCATCGCGGCGTGGGTGTGGCCCCGTCGGCGACGGACAGGTCGGACGTGAGGCTCGGCGTCAGCGCGGCTGACATGATAGTGTCTAGAATACTGCGATGATCCTGTCACAACCGTCTCAACTCTCGCAACACCGGCTGCGTCGAAGCTGGTCTCAAGCGCATCTCGCGCAGGAAAGCGGCGTGTCCAGGGCGGAGATCAGCGCGATCGAAACCGGACGGCTCGTGCCGTCGGTTGCGGTGGCGCTGCGGCTCGCCGCCGCCATGGGCGAATCGGTCGAAGCGATCTTTGGTGGAACGCCGGCGAGTGCGCCGCTGCCATGGGCGTGGCCGCCCGATACTCGCGACGATCACCGTGTCTGGAGAGCGACCGTCGGTGGAAAGCTCCTGGCCTTTCCCGTCGAGCCCACCGCAGCTGGAATGATTCCGCATGACGGCACGATCGCCGGCCATCGTTTTGAGATCGTGGCTCCGCAGGCGAGACCGGAACGCACGCTGGTCATCGCCGGCTGCGATCCACTCGTCGGCCTCCTCGTGCAGGAGTTGTCCGAGCATCATGGGGTACGCGTTCTTCCCCTGCAGCGATCGAGCTCAGAGGCGCTTGATCTGCTTCGTCGCGGGCTCGTGCAGGTCGCAGGCGTGCATTGGACCGATGACCGCGGGCATGCCGCCAATGACGAGGTCGTGCGTGCCCACCTCGGGACCGGGTACTCGCTGCTCCATCAGCTGCGATGGGACGCCGGTATCGCCGTGATGCCCGACCGGCGTGAGCGGACGGCGAGCGCGCTGCTGAAAGCGAACGTGCGCTGGGTCAATCGCGAAGAGGGCTCCGCAGCGCGCCATGCGTTCGACCGGCTGCTTGCGGACGGTCGCAGGCCCAAAGGCTATGGCCACGTCGTGCACGACCATCGCTCCGTCGCTGCGACCGTGTCGAGCGGTTGGGCGGAGGCCGGCTTCTGCGTGCGGCCCGCAGCCGCCGAGGTCAGGCTCGGGTTTATCCCGCTGCAGCGGGAAGCCTACGAGCTGTGTGTATCCGAATCGATGCTCGACGATCCGCGGGTGATGGCGCTCGGCGCGACCTTGCGTTCGCGCCGCTACCGTCAGCTCGTAAGCGACATTCCCGGGTGCGCGTCCAACGACACGGGAGAACAGCGCGGCATCGCGTAGCCGACAGATCACCGGTCGCAAGGATCGGCGGTGATTTCGCTCCAGTTCTGAAACAGCCAAGCGTTCTTCGTTGTCTCCGCGAACGCGATGGCCGCATCGAGCGTCTCGAACGCGTGAGCGTCTCGCTCGATGTGGCATCGAAGACTGGGATTGTGCAGGCACTTCGCGTCGACGTCCTCGACACACGACGAGCGAACAAAGGCCACACGGATCGTCGAGTCGCTGAGAAACATGATCGCGCTTGTGTACGGACATACATCAGCGCGCTTCGACGCCGAGTCAACCGGATCGCGTTCGAGCAACCACAGTCGCTGCGCCTGGCCGATCACGCACTGCCCGGCGACGCTCATCGAATTTCGCCCTCCAGCTCACGCAGGCCCACGTAGTTACGATCCTGTCCTGTACGATGACATGATAATGTCAATGCCAACTGTACACCACGGGCGCGACCGGTCGCTCGGTAACTCGGCCAGTAGGAGGCGGGTGATGGACAGACGACAGATGATGAGAATGTCGGTGACGGCGGGCGTCGGAGTGGCTCTCGGACGACCAACGCTCCTGAACGCTGTGGACAAGGCCGCGACCGTCACCATCGTGCAGTATTCCGATGCCGGCGTTCGTGGCGAGGCCGTCAGCCTGCCGAAGATCGTCAAGGCAGAGGGTGAATGGCGGCGCCAGCTGTCCGCGATTTCGTTCGAGGTCACGCGGCGCGAGGCCACCGAGCGGCCGTTCACCGGCGCGACCTGGAACAATCACGACAAAGGCATTTATCGCTGCGTGTGCTGTGACACGGCGTTGTTCAGTTCCACGACGAAGTTCGAATCCGGTACCGGCTGGCCCAGCTTCTGGCAACCGCTGGACAAGCGGAACATCGCGACACACACGGACACGAGTTTGCGCGAGACCCGTACGGCGGTGAC
>DATFRP010000350.1:0-2504 GCA_035263125.1 Vicinamibacterales bacterium | reverse complement strand
GGCAAGGATCGCACCGAGCATCGTCAGCTCGAAGATGATGATCAGGTTCGGCCACCACGCGAACGTCGGCAGGCCGCCGACGTCGATCGGCCAGGACGTCTCGGTCAACCACGCGAGTCCGTACGCGGTCGCCATCCCGAGGAGGCCGCCGCCGCACGCGATCCACCACATCCAGGTCTTGTCGTCGATGTGCCCGAACTCGAAGTCTTCCATCGGCTGGGCCGATTGAATCGTGATCTCGCGATCCGCGACGCCCGCGGCACGCAGACGATTGACAGCCTGCTGCGCCGCCTGCCCGCTCCCGTAGAGTCCATAGACCGCCTTCACAGCTTCATGTCTCCCAACGCGTGCTCTTCAGTCGCAGGCGGAATCAGTTCGGGTGGTGTGTGCTCACCCGCTTTGAGTTCCCAGATGGAGATAATCGGGACGAACTTGGCGAACAGCACGTAGAGCAGCGTCATCGCGCAGAAGGTTGCGAACGCGATGATGATCTCGACCGGCTGCGGCCGATAGAAGCCGTAGCTATACGGCAGGTACTTGTGTCCGAGCGACGGCACGATGATGAGGAATCGCTCGAGCCACATGCCGACGACGACCCCGAGCGAGGCGATGACGCAGCCGGTGATCGTGCGGAAGTAGCGAATCCCCATCAGCAACAGCGGCAATACGAAATTGCAGACGACCATCGTCCAATAGAGCGGCGCGAACGATTCGCGCTGCGTGCGCCAGAAGACCGCCATCTCCGACGGGCCGTTGCCGTAATACGTGACGAGACGCTCGTTGAAGACGAAGTAACCCCACAGCAGCGCCATGACCAGGAGCAGCTTTCCAAGGTTCTGAAAGTGCACCGGGTGCAGGTAGTCTTCGAGGCGCAGGAACTTGCGCAGGATCGCCATCGCGATGAGGAGTCCCGCGATGCCACTGAAGATCGCGCCGACGACGAAGTACGGTCCGAAAATCGTCGACTGCCACATCGGCACCGGCGCCATCGAGAAGTCGAATGACACGATGGTGTGCACCGAGATGGCGACCGGGACGATGGCGATCGCCATGATCGACATCGCCGACTCGAGACGGTGCCACTGCTTCGGCGTGCCTCGCCACCCGAGCGCGAGCCAGGTGTAGATCGTCTTGCGGAGTCCGGTTGCCTTGTCCCGGACCACCGCGAAATCGGGAATCATCGGGAGCAGGAGGAAGAGCACGCTCCCGGTGAGATACGTGTTGATCGCGAAGAAGTCCCACACCAGTGGCGACCGGAAGTTCGGCCAGATCAACCGCTCGCTCGGATACGGAAACAGCCAGAACGCCAGCCAGGGACGCCCCAGATGGACAATCGGGAACATCGCGCCGATCATCAGCGCGAACACGGTGATCACCTCGGCGCAGCGCGTGACCGGTCGTCGCCATCCGGCGTTGACGAGACGCAGGATAGCCGAGATGAGCGTACCGGCGTGGCTGATGCCGATCCAGAACACGAAGTTCGTGACGTAGAAGCCCCAGTAGATCGGCCACCTGATGCCGGTCACGCCGAAGCCGAAGAATGCCTGCGAGAACCACGAGACGACCGCTGTGATCACGACGCCACCGAACAGCGCGACGAGGACATAGAACCGCCACGACGTCTTGAACAGGGGACGCAGCAGATCGGCGTTGATACGTTCCGAAGCGGGATGGCTCATTCGGTGACTTCGCTGTAATTCGAAATGCAAAATTCAAAATTCAAAAAGGCCCCGTTTGCATTTCACATTTTGCATTTTGCATTTTGACTTTTGCATTACTGCCTACTCAGATACATCACCTTCGGTTTCGTTCCCACATCCTCGAGCAGCTTGCTGCCACGCGGCGATCGCGACAGACGCGACACGGCGCTCTCGGGATCGTCGAGGTCGCCGAAGACGAGCGCCTTGGCTGGACACGCCTGC
Organism: Vicinamibacterales bacterium; assembly: GCA_035263125.1. Taxonomy (GTDB): domain Bacteria; phylum Acidobacteriota; class Vicinamibacteria; order Vicinamibacterales; family UBA2999; genus Gp6-AA40. The sequence goes on along the minus strand of DATFRP010000350.1, from coordinate 582 downwards.
GCGCACGCGGGCTGTATCTCGCCATCCTTCACCGCACGATCTTCCGACTTGGCCTGGATCGTCGTGGCCTTGATGCGCTGCACGCAGAACGTGCACTTCTCCATCACGCCGACTTCGCGCAGCGAGACGTCGGGATTGAGCTGCAGGTGCAGCGGCTTGTCCCAGGACGGGTTGAAGAAGTCGAAGAATCGCACGTTGTACGGACACGCGTTCGCGCAGTACCTCGTGCCGATGCAGCGGTTGTACACCTGCGCGTTCAATCCGTCCGGCGTGTGATGACTCGCATACGTCGGGCACACCGGCTCGCATGGTGCGTTTTCGCAGTGCTGACACATCACCGGCCGGAACTTGAGCCGCACATCGGGGAACTCGCCTTCCCAGTAGCGCTCGACGCGAATCCAGTGCTTGGCGCGACCACGCGCGGCCTGATCGGCGCCAACGGTCGAGATGTTGTTCTCGGCGTGACAGGCAGTCACGCAGGCGCCGCAGCCGTTGCAGCGGTCCAGGTCGGCGGCCATCCCCCACTTCGGCATGGTTAGAGGGCCTCGTAGGGCAGAGGGCGCGTTCCGTAGGTCAAAGGGC
>DATFRP010000349.1:0-8605 GCA_035263125.1 Vicinamibacterales bacterium | reverse complement strand
AGGATTCGCGCACTGGGCCACTCCGTCAGCGGCGTGCCCGCGCCGCTGGTGGATCTTCGCAAGGGGATCGCCAACATCAAGGCGGATCGAACGTCGATCGGCGGCCTGGCATTTGCCGACATCGACGTGCTCGTTCTGCCGACAACCGCAACGACGACGCCGGCCGTGAAAGATGCGGCCAGAAGTGCCCAGACTCTCTCGCCCGAGCTCACGATGTTTGCCAACTACTACGGTCTGCCCGCGATCAGCGTGCCGTGCGGCCTCGATCACCACGGTCTCCCGGTAGGGGTCCAGTTTGTTGCCGCGCCTGCAAACGATGTTGCCGTTCTACAACTCGCCTCTCAATACGAGAAGGCCGCTGAATTCAAGGCGACTCCTCGTCTGTAGGTCCCGGTGTGCTCGGACCTCCATCCTGGCGGATGGCCCTCCGGCATGACGGGCGTGTCGGCGCGACCGGACCAGGCAACGGTGTTCCGGACACGTGGTATCGCCCTTGCGTCGCCGCCGTGTGAGGCGACCAAGGTCAGGGGTGTGAAATGGCGCACGAACCCTCGGCGGAGACGGATGGACCAATCGCGGCGTTGCTGGCAGATGTCGACGGCACGCTCATCACCAAGGAGAAGGTGCTGACCGCGAGGACAGTTGACGCCGTCAAACGGCTCCGCGAACGAGGAGTCGTGTTCTGCGTCACGAGCGGCCGGCCGCCGCGCGGGCTGCGAATGTTCGTCGAACCTCTCGAGCTCACCATTGCGATGGCGGGGTTCAACGGCGGGGTGATTGTTCACCCGGACCTGTCGATCATCGATGAGAAGCCTCTGCCCGTGGATCTCCCCACGCCCGTGATCGACACCATGCATGCGCACGGTCTCGATGTCTGGGTCTACAGTCCGACGGACTGGTACGTAACCGACCCTCAGGGAACACGGGTCGATCGTGAGACGTCGACCATTCAGTTTCGTCCGGTCGTCGTGCCCAACTACGATGCCCTGCTCCACGAGGTGATCAAGATCGTTGGCACCAGCACCGATTACGACGCCGTCGCCCGATGTGAGGCGAGCGTGCACGCTCAGTTCGGAACACGAGTGACCGCGGCGCGATCCCAACCGTACTATCTCGACGTCACGCATCCCGAGGCCAACAAAGGCGCCATCGTCCGTCGGCTCGCGCGGTATCTGAACGTATCGCCGCGACGCATCGCGACGATCGGCGATCAGTTGAACGATACAGTGATGTTCAAGGAGAGCGGGCTCAGCATCGCGATGGGCAATGCGAGCGCGGAGGTGCAGCGACAGGCGACTTTCGTGACGACGTCATTCGGGGATGAAGGATTTGCCAACGCGGTGGAGCGCTTCGTCCTGCCACGGACGCAGTTGACGAAAGCGACCTCATCTCGCACGGGCACACCCTGACCGATTGCCGTATCAATCCTCCTCGACTGGCGGTCCAGCGGCTCTCGTCACCTCTTCGGGCTTTACGCGATCGATGTTGAACTTGCCTGCGCTGGCCGTCATCTTCTGCATCACCTCGTCGAAGTCGAAGCTGGTCGACTTGGAGAAGCGAATCGGATTGATGCGGGCGACGACGAAGGGCCGCAGATACGGACTCGTCAGCCCCTTTGCTTTGAGCTTGTCGACGATCGTCGTCACGCGGTCGTCGATCGCGAGGACGAGCTTCGCGCGCCGCTCGCGCTCGGCGACGGCTTTCGACAGCGGCTTGTCCAGGAACTCGTCGATCCGACGCAGCACAGACCGATAGACCGCGCCGCTCAGACGCGGGCGCGACTCGTAGGCAGCACCCAACGTGAGGAATGTCGGCTCCTCGAACTGAAACGCAAACGCCTCCTCCGTCTCGCGCACGTCTTCGGCGAGTGCCCGCAGCATGCGAATCGTCTCCAGCGACTTCTCACGCAGGTTGTGCGCCTTCTCGGTGTTGAGCGCCAGAATCTGGTAGGCGACATCCTCCTCGGGGATGAGCAGCGCGATGACGGCTTTCGCACCCAGGCGACGCATCGCCTGCAGCCGATGATTGCCGTTGGGCGTCCAGTACCGGTCCTCGTGACGAATGACGATGAGCGGGTCGAGGAAGCGATCGAGCGTTTCGATCACGGACATGAGCCGCTTGACGTGCGGATCCGACGGATCGCGCTGAAACGGCGTCGGCTCCACCCGATCGATCGGCAGCGAGACGATCAAGACGGGTTTGCCGCCAAACGGATCGCGATAGGCGCCGAGCACCACGCCGCCGTCGCGCTCGACGAGCGGCGCGAGCGCGTCGGCCGCGCCGGTTCCCGTGCGCGTCTCTGCCGGCGACAGGCCGATCGAGGCCACCGCCTGTTTTTTTCTGCGGACCGCCTTCTTCTTTTTCGCCATGTGGGAGCAGGATACGTCGATTTCGCAGGGCGCAGCGCACCCGGTGCCTGGCGGCGACGTGGCGGTCTAGAGCTTTCCCTTTGTGACGGCGTCGGCGAAGACGGCCACCATCAGAATTGAGGCGATGCCGCACGTCCAGATTTGCATCTCGAGGTAATGAAGGACGAGGCTGGTTCGAGGTTGGAGCGCGAGCGAGTTCTGCGCCAGTTCGTCAGTCAGTTCCACGTTCGTGAGGCCCGCGTACGCATACGCAAGGATGAGGAACGCGACAGAGGCAAAGAACGCTGTATGCACGATCTTCGACTTCGGCGGTTGATATTGCGAGAGATACCATCCCAACCCGCCCAGCAGGAGGGTCGTCGTCGACACGAGATACGTGTTCAGCTCCTTCACCACGTCGATCGCCTGCAACTGCGCGGCCGTGAGTTCGCCGTTCTCGAGTGGCGTAAGGTTTACGAACGTTGGCTGCCGCACGAAGAATGCGAGGAGCGCGTAGGTACACATCAGGATGATGGCGATGGCGAGCGGTACCAGGCGCGACGGTCTGGATACGTGTTGCGCCGCCATCACGTTATGCACGACGCGCGACCAGCGCGATCAGCAACACGACGATGATGCCGCCGAGGATCACATAGCCCCAGGGAAAGGTGCCCCGGTCGTCAGGGTTCGGATTCGGATTGTGTGGTGACCCCGGAGACGACAGGGCTGTCAGGCCCTGCGTGAACGAGTCCGAGTCCAGACCTGGTGCGACGTAGTAGGCGCGCTCGGTCTCCGCATATCCCGAAAGCTGGAATCTGAACGTGTATTGCCCGGGTTTGAAGGGCTTGTCTCTGATGTCCGTCTTTCCGATCGAGAACTGGTCGACTGTGACTGAGGCGCCATCCGGCGTACTCAGGATCGAGAGTTGAACATTCCTGGTGAAGATGTCCCCGATTGCTCGCTGATAGCTCTGCGTTGTCATCGGCCCCGTACCAATCGCCAGATCGATGGCCTTCAGCGTCGCCTCATTTCGCACTCGGATCGTGTCGACGGCAAGACCCGATTTCGAGAGCGCATCCGATTGCTTCGTCAGGTCCTCCGTTATCTTCACCCGCACGTCTTCAGGCATCGCTCTCCCACTGATCCGCTCGTGCTGCTTGATGTCATCGGGGAGGGTCGCGACAACCTGCCTGGTTTTGCTGTCGACGACACGCGATTCGACTTCGCGCGCATCGAGACGTCTGTCACCTTGAGAGTTGGCGAGTGGCGTGAGCAGTTTCGTAAGTTTTTCGTCCGAGAGCGTGCCTGTCACCGGTCCGCTGTCAGACGTCGACGCGGTCGCTTCCTGGTGCACCGCCTCCTTGGCGAGCGCCTGCTTCGCGGCGTCGGTGAGCCTGATGCCGCGTGCACTCGCAGCTTTGTCGATCTGCTGTTCGGCTTTTTGTACCGCTGTGGGACTGAGCGGCTTGGCCCGCATCGCGCGCTGTGCGGTGAGCAGGATGGGCGCGAGCACCATGGCACACGCCACAATCGACGCTGAAAGCCTCCGTCGCGCTCGCATGTGTGGCCTCCAGGAGCGGGGATTTTACTCGACCGTTGAATGCGCCTTCAACAGCACGTGTTCGCAAACCGCTGCGCAGATCGCTGACGCAGCGCCGGGCCGCCCGAGGGCTCGCGCCGACGCAGACATCTCACTCAGTTTCGGTGAGCCGAGCAGGCGATCGATCCGGAACGGGAGATCCTCCACGCGATTGGCCTTGGCCGCCGCGCCACGCTCGAGGAGGAAGTCGCTGTTGGCGGTTTCCTGTCCGGGAATCGGATTGAGGATGAACAGCGGTCTGCCGAGCGCCAGCGCCTCGGAGGTCGTGAGGCCACCGGGCTTGGTGATGATCAGATCGGACACCGCCATCATCTCGTGCATGTTGGAGACGAAGCCGAGCACGTGTGTCGGGTGCCGCCGATCCTCCGCTGCCAACTCACGCCGCAGCGCCTGGTTGCGTCCCGCGACCACGACGGTCTGGAACTCCCGCTCCACGCGATCGAGCGACTCGAGGATGTCTGCCATCGGCCCCATGCCGAACCCGCCGCCGAGGACCAGCACGGTGGGGAGATCGTCGCGAAGACCGCAGCGGCGGCGGACGGCGCTGGTGTCGATCGGCGTCGAGAACCGCGCGGCGATCGGGATGCCGGTCACGGCGACACGCGCGTGATCGATCTGGCGCGCGATCAACCGCGCTTTGGTTTCTTCCGCAGCGACGCAGTAAAGGTCGACGGAGGGCTCCATCCACAAGGCATGCGCCTCGAAGTCGGTGACGACGCAGACGACGAAGGGGTGATGGGCGCCCGTCTTGCTCTTGACCGCGCCGAGCACTTCGAGCGGCAGGAAGTGCGTGCACAGCACGATGTCGGGCGCGCACTGCTTCAACAGCCGCACGAACTTCCGGTTGGTATGCTCGGCGAATCGCCGCCGGAACGTCCCGAGCTCGCGCAGGCGTTTGGGATTGTCGGTCTTGTTGAAGAACAGCTCGTACAGTTCCGGGGCATGGGCGATCAGCTTGACGTAGCCTTCGGCGTAGACCTTCCGTTGCAGCTTCGGGACGAGATCCAGCAGATCGATGCGCCTGACCTCATCGGACGGATGCTGGGTCGTCCAGGCTTCTTCGAGCGCGGCGGCAGCCTGAAGGTGGCCGCCCCCTGCCGTTACGGTAGCGATCAGGATCCGCACGTCTGTCTCTCTCCGTCGGTATCTATCGGCGTGTTTCGCCTCGATCACGATAGGCGGCCGAAGTCAGCCTCTAGTGCCGATTCTGGTACGATCCGCTGGGCGAATGACCGACTTCTTCTTCGGCCCGTTCGTGCTCGACGCTTCCTCCAGCCGGCTGCTGCGCGACGGTGTCGAAGTGCGGATGCGGCCACAGGCCTTTGCGGCGTTGCGCACGCTTGTCGCCCACCCCGGACGATTTCTCACCCACGAGCAGCTGATTGACCAGGCGTGGGGCGGTATCTCGGTCTCGCGCCACACCGTCAACGTCACGATTGGCGAGGTCCGCAAGTGTCTCGACGACTGCGGCTCCTGGATCGTCTGGCGCCCGAAGATGGGGTTCTGCCTCCGCATCCCGCAGTTCGACACGCTCGTGCGTCTGGGTTGGCACTTTGCCAACCTGCGGTCGCGTGAAGGCTACGAACGGGCGCTCGAGTGTTTCAGCAGCGCTGCTTCGGAGGCCCCGCACGATCATCGTGCGTTCGAAGGGCTCGCCGCCTGCTATCTGATGAAAGCATCGTTCGGCATCCGGCCCGGACGCGAGATGTTTCAGGCGTTTCTGGCTGCGTATGAACGCGCGGTCCTGCTCGTGGGCCCGACCCCCGAGCTCCAATGCAACTACGCACACGCCATCCATCTCTATCAGCGCCGGCTCGACGAGTCGCTCGCGGAATTCGATCGTGTCGTTGCGGAACGGCCGCAATTGGCGATCGCGCACGTACGGCGGACGCTGCTCCTCGTGACAATGGGCGATCTCGACAAAGCGCTCGACTCCGCCACTCGTGCCCGCGCGGTCGACCCGCTTCACCCGTTGAGCGCGACCGCTGAAGTGAACGTGCGAATCTGGCGGCGCGAGTTCGAGCGGGGCGTCGCACTCGGCGAGCGTGCGGTGCAGATGCACCCGTACTTCATGCTGATTCGCGTGTACTACGGCATGGCGCTCGAGTTCGCAGGGCGTCTGGAGGCGGCGCTCGAGCAGTACCACATTGGCGGCGTCATGAGTCAGGGGCTGGCGTGGCTGCGGGGGCTGGAGGGAGCGTGTCTTGCGAAGCTCGGGCGAACCGCCGACGCGCGCAGCATCCTGGACGATCTCCTCGACCGGCAGCAGCGAGAGTACATCGACGCCTATGCACTGGCCCGTCTCCGCCTCGCCCTCGGTGATCTCGAAGGCGCCTTCGCCGACATCGAGCGAGCGGTAGACGAGAGCGTCTCGCGGCTCTACGCCATCCGCTTCGATCCGACCGCGGATCGCTTCCGTTCGGATCCGCGCTTCACACAACTGATCGAACGGTATCTCACGCCGACCGACGTGAGCGCTTCGCCTTTGCCCGCAGTTTGATGCTTTCGTGATGAACGGCAACCCGGTGCTGACCTACAACGAGGCGTTCTCGACGTCGACCAGCACGTGGCTGCGCCCGAACAGTGTGCTGCAGCCGCGTCTCGTGAAGGTGAGCGCGCAGTTCAACTTCTGAGTACGTAGGGGCCGCCTTCAGGCGGCCCCCTTTCATCACAGTACTTGGAGCTCCACGTGTTGTTCTTCGCCCTCGTCGAGCGTGACTTTCGCTGCGCGCGCCAGCAGTTGCTCGAGTACGTCAGGCGCTGTCGCTGAGGACTCGTCAACGATCGCGGTCAATGCCACGTAGTAGTCGCCCGGTGGCAGCGACGCGGCCCTGAACGACCCGTCTCGCGTGGGGCGCACGATCTTGACGAACCGGGACCGCTCGAACCACTTCTCGCGGTCTTGCGGAAACACGACGACCGACGCTCCCGCAGGCGTGGCCTTCTGCCCGGTGATGCGCCCGACGATCGAGGCGCCAGTCGAAGAGATCACGATTTCGGCGGACACAGTGCTGGCACCACCGACACCGAAGTCGATCGCTTGATCGGTCACATCCGATCCGTCGATGGTGATCGACTTCAGATACAGCCCCTCCGGCATCCCGTTCACGACGACACGCCGCACGCCGAAGAGCGCCGGGAGGCGGAAACGTCCGTTCATCACGCCTGCCCGAGCGAAGTCGCCACCGAAGATCCGCCGGAAATCGAAGTCGGCCGGAAGGGCCTCGATCTGCATGCGATCGTAGGGATCGCGGGGGAGTGCTGAATCGAACACGATTCGGCCCTCTATCATCGCCGCGCGTGTGGTGCGAAGGTGGACGGGCTCGGCGTCGCGCTCGCCGACCGTCACGTCCTGAAGGGCAAACTCGAGCGTCTCGAGTGGATCAGGGCGCGCGAATCTCATCGCCAGCACGTCGTAGTCACCCGGGGCGACGTCGAAGAACGTGAATGCACCATGGGCGTCCGCTTGCGTCGACCGCGGGTTCGGGATGATGCTGCCCGAGCGATGGCTCACGGCGAGCGTGATCGGGCCCTCGAGCGGCGTACCGGTCGAATCGAGAGCCACCCCGGTCACGCGTGCCGTGGGGAGGTCGCGCAGCGCAAAGTCGATCCCGTCGACGTCCGTCCTGCTGACCGTGACGGTGACCGCGTCAACTATCGAGGACGAGCCAGGAAAGTAGATTGGGACGGGTTGCGATGTGGTTGCGCCACCACCCAGGGATGTGGTGTCGGCGAGCGCCGCAATGACATAGGTCCCAGGCTGCAGCCCGAGCACGCGGTACCGTCCTCGATCGTCTGTCTGAGGATCGCCTCCCTGAAGAGCGCCGGCGATGACCGCGTGCTTCCGGGTTCCTTTCGTGGTGACTTGCAGCGCCTGCACCGACACACCTTGCAGCGGCTCGCCGGCGCGGTCGACGATCGTGCCGGTGACGGCGAGGCCACGTGACAGCACCAGCGTGAGGTCGTCCACCCGGGCCCCCCGCGTGACGACGATCTGGCTGGTCGATTCGAACGCGGTCTGCTGGCCAAGCGAGCCCGGCAGGAAGTCGCCCCTGCTCGCGCCTACTTCGTAGTCGCCCGGAATCAGTCCTGGAAATGTGAAGCGGCCCTGCGCATCGGTGAGGACATATCGCGGGGCGATTGGCCCGGAGATGTTCACGACGGCCCGGGCGATCGGGCGGCGTGCCGTCGAGATCACGCGGCCCCGAATCGTTGCCCGGTCCTGCGTCTCTGGCGGTTGTGGAGTCGGAGTGATCGCAGTGTCAGCTGGTGGTCGTGAGGTGAAGTCGATTCCGGACAGATTGTCGCCAGGCTGGAGAGCGACTGTCACCACGGCGCCAGGGTCGAGCGCGTTCGTGGCGGTCACCGAGTAGCGTCCTGGAGGAAGGCCGCCGAGCCTGTACTCTCCGCGATCGTCCGACGTGGTCGCAAACTTGACCGGGCCCGCAGCGTTGGTGGCGATCGGGTCGAGTCGGTCGGCGTAGACACGCAGGCCAACGACCGTCTCTCCAGTCGTGTCCACGATGTGTCCGTTGACTGCCGCCGAGCGCGTCAGAGCAATCGCGATGTCGCGGACTGGCGTTGCAACAAACGCCGCCTTCTGCAACGGCATCTGCGTGGCGGCGTAACCGGCCTTGACGATCGAGAGAGTAAATGT
>DATFRP010000348.1:0-5435 GCA_035263125.1 Vicinamibacterales bacterium | reverse complement strand
CGAAGAAGTTGCCCGCGTTGCCGCGCTTCACAGAAGGGTGGCAGTTGGGCACGCCCGATCTCGCGGTGACGATGAGCGAGCCGTTCGACGTGCCAGCGACCGGCCCCGACGTCTATCGCAATTTCGTGGTGCCGCTCAATCTCGATCACGACGCCTGGGTACGGGCCATCGACTTCAGGCCGTCGGCGCGTTCGGTGGTTCATCACAGTCTGTTCTTCCTCGACGACACCGGTGCCGCGCGTGAGCAGGATGCCGCCGATCCGTTGCCCGGGTTTCCCGGCGGAATGGGAGGCGGGCGCGTCGTCGGTCAGGGACGTGGCATCGCGGCCATTCTCGGAAATGGAAACGCGCAGGCACAAGCCGATGGCGTGGCCCGCGCCTCGGGTCTCGGCGGGTGGGCGCTCGGCGGCCGCGCGCTGGAGCTTCCATCGGGGCTCGCCTTCTTCGTCCCGAAGGGATCCGATCTGATTCTCTCGACCCACTTCCATCCGTCCGGCAAACCGGAGCGCGAGAAATCGAGCGTCGGTCTCTACTTCGCGCCTGGGCCGCCGACGCAGGCGTTCACCAACATCCAGCTCCCGCCGGTCTTCGGCGTCTTCGAAGGGATCGACATTCCCGCCGGGCAGGAGCGCTACACGATCACCGACTCGTTCGTGATTCCGATAGACGTGCGGGCGTTCGCGACCGGCGCGCACGCGCACTATCTCGCCAAGGAGTTCACGCTGAAGGCGACGCTTCCCGACGGGACGACGAAGACGCTGCTCTCGATCGGCGACTGGGACTTCTCGTGGCAGGAGCGCTATCGGTTCAAGGACTTCGTGTCGCTGCCGAAAGGGACGCGCCTCGACGCGACGGTGAGCTACGACAACTCCGCCGCCAACAAACGCAATCCGAGCCGGCCGCCGGTGCGCGTGTACTGGGGCGAAGAGTCGACCGACGAGATGGGCAGCGTCGGCCTCCAGGTCGTCGCCGCCAACCGCGGCGAACTCCCGCAGCTGCAACAGGCGATCGCCGCACACATTCGCGAGCGCGCGTTCTCGGGGCCGGGATTGAAGCAGCTGCTGCAGCGACGAGCCGGGCGCGGACGCCAACCATAACTACACGCCGGACCTGAAAGGCCCGGCGTGTTTTAGATCATCGATTCAGCTCGTACAACGCAATCGCGAGCGCCGTCGCTACGTTCACCGAATCGACTCCACTCGCCATCGGAATCCGCGCCTGATAGCTGCTCGCCGCAAGCGAGTCCGGCGTCAGGCCGTCACCTTCGTGTCCGACGAGGACGACGATGCGGAGGCCGTGTACGATCTCGGCGACGTCAGCCAGCGGCATCGCGCTCGCTGATGGCGTCATCGCAATGACTGCCCATCCATCTGTGTGCAGCTCGCGGAGGACATCCGGCCACGCTCGGGCCACGACGAACGGCATGGTCAACGCGGCAGCCATCGATGTGCGAATCGCCTTCCGGTACAGCGGATCCGTGCATGAGGGGCCGACGAGAATCCCGTCGACGCCGAAGGCGGCGGCATTGCGAAAGAGCGATCCGACATTGTCGGCGTTGCCTACCCGTTCGATGGCGACGAGCTGCCGCGCGCCGGCGGTGAGATCTGTGAGCGACCGGCCGGGTGGCCGTTCGCCGAGCGCCAGGCAGCCGCGATGGATGTTGAACCCGATGATGTCGTTCATCACCTCCTGCGGCACCACGTACACCGGAAGGGTGTGACGTCCCGCGAGCGCATCCTTCAGCGATGCGTGCGCCACGTCGGTCACCATCACCGATCGCGGTGCGAGCGAGCTCTCCAGCAGCAGCCGCTGGACGACGAGGCGGCCTTCGGCGACGAACAGGCCGTGACGCGCCAGCAGATCGGCATCAGGGACGCTGCGGAATTCCGCCAGCCGGGGATCCTTGGAGTCACTGACGTGGATGACCGGCACCGACGCATCCTCCCATGGAACGTTGAACCAGAACCTGGAACCTGTGAACTCGGAGCCGCTGGCTCGGCCCTAGGGTTCAGAGTTCACGTTCCAAGTGCCAGTTCCTGTTCCTCGGTGTCCACGGCTAACTTCCGGTGACGAGCAGCGGTTGGGCTGGGACGAACGGATCCGGACACCCTTGACGCGCTTTTCACCTCGGCTGATAGTTCGGTGATGGAATCGTCGCGACGTATCAGTCTTGTCAGCATTTTCGCCGTTGCGACCGCCTTCGGGATCTTCTCGGGCCTGCAGGCATACAACTACGTCACCCTCTTCACCGACCGCCCGCAACCGTTCCACCTTCTGCTGGCGCTCAACGTGACCTACTGGTACGCGTGGGCGGTGCTCGTCCCGGGCATGTTGTGGATGGCGCGGAGGTACCGGTTCGGGCGCCACACCTGGAAGCGCGCCGCGGCCGCACACGTGGTGGCGGTGATCGTCTTCACGCTCTCGCATGCCGTGATGATGGTGACCTCCCGTGTGCTGATCATGAAGGTGCTCGCCGGACGGGACGTCTCGTGGTGGATGTACTTCCAGGAGCTGTTCTTCCTGAACTTCGACTGGGAGATGATGACCTACTGGGCCGTCGTCGGCCTCAGTCACGCGCTCGATTTTCACCGCGAATCTCGCGAGCGCGAGCTCACTGAGGCGCAGCTCCGCACGCGTCTCGCCGAGGCGCAGCTCCAGGCGCTCCAACGTCAACTGCATCCGCACTTCCTGTTCAACACGCTCAACACGATCTCGGCGCTCATGCACCGCGATACCGAAGCGGCCGACGCGATGCTGGAGCGATTGAGCGATCTGCTACGACTCTCCCTCGATCGCGTGGGCACACAGCACATGCCGCTCAGCGACGAGCTCGACTTCCTCCAGAAGTATCTCGAGATCGAGAAGACGCGCTTCGGCGATCGGCTGCAGGTGCAGATCGACGTCGCCTCGGACACGCTCGACGCGCTGGTGCCGAATCTCGTGCTGCAGCCGCTCGTCGAGAACGCGCTTCGCCACGGCATCGGTCCGAAGATCGGCGGCGGCCGCGTCGACATCGTCGCGAGTCACGCCGGCGACTCGCTCACGCTCGAGGTACGTGACAACGGTGTCGGCATGCCGCCCGATACTCTGGACAAGTTCTCCGGGGTGGGCCTGCGCAACACGCGTTCGCGGCTCCAGCATTTGTACGGGTCCAACCACCGTTTCGAGGTGAAGTCGCCGTCGGGCGTCGGACTCGCGGTCACGATCGTGATCCCGTTTGTCTCCGAAACCGCGATGTCGGAGTCCTCCTCTGAGTCGCCCTCGTCCGGATCCCCGATGGAGAGCGTGGCATGAACAAGATCCGAGCCCTGGTCGTCGACGATGAACCGATCGCGCGCGAGCGCGTGCTATCGCTCCTGCAGCAGGAAGAGGACATGGAGATCGTCGCCGAGTGCGGCGACGGTGCCCAGGCCGTGGCGGCTATCCAGCATCACACACCCGACCTCGTGTTCCTCGACGTGCAGATGCCTGGCGTCGATGGCTTCGGCGTCATCAACGCCATCGGGGCCGACCGGATGCCGACGGTGATCTTCGTGACCGCGTACGACGAATACGCGCTGCGCGCGTTCGAGGTCCACGCACTCGACTATCTGCTCAAGCCGTTCGGTCGCGATCGTTTTCGCGAGACGCTGAGGCACGCGCGCGCCTCGCTCGAACGCCGGCGCGCCGGCGACCTCGGTCGCCGTCTACTCGCGCTCGTCAACGACATCAAGCCGGAAGCTCCGAAGCTCGATCGACTGGTTGTCAAATCCGGTGGACGCGTGTTCTTCCTGCGCACCGAAGAGCTCGACTGGATCGAGGCCGCAGGCAACTACGTCCGCCTGCACCTCGGCGAAGAAGCGCATCTCTTCCGCGAGACGATGACCCACATGGAAGCGCGGCTCGACACGCGCCGCTTCGTCCGCATCCACCGCTCGCGCATCGTCAACACCGAGCGCATCAAGGAACTGCAACCCTGGTTCAACGGCGAATACGTCGTCGTCCTGCGCAACGGGACGCGGCTGCCGCTCAGTCGCGGATATCGGGATAAACTGCAGGAGCGCTTGGGCAAGGGTTTCTGAGCGGCGTCCACGGTATCGCAACGTCCCAGAGGCGTCCGACTGCGAGCGGAGCTCAGTTGGGTGTGGAACGCCGGCAATCCCGATCGGCGGCGCGGAAAAAACGCGCCTCCGGATCCATCCCGTTAGCCCACGTTTATCTTTCCAGCCAGTTGAGAGGGCGTTGCCGTGTGGGCTCCCTTCGGCTCGTTTTTGATTTCTACGATGATCGCGCCGCCTTTAGGGATTGCCGCCGTCCCACACCCAACTGAGCTCCGCGGAATGGTGCACGCTCACTTGGGTTACGAAGCTGGTTGCCGCGCCGAACGGGTGGCGGCGGGAGGGGCGTCCCGCTCGCCGCACAGGCGCCTGCTCCGTGATCACGATTCAGCGTGACAGATCTTTTGGCGCCGAGGACGAGCGGGGAGACCCGCCGACAGGACCCGTGAGCCCCTGCGCTCATCTCGAACCCAAGTGAGCCGCGAGCACTGGCAGCGATCGCGTGCGTGTCGTGGATAATTGCCCTGTTTGCTGAACACCAGCTCGCCACGGGAATCGCAATCCGGCCTCGAGCCCTGGCGACTCGCCGAACTTCCTGAGCCGCCGCGGCCGCGCGGACTCGAGTGGCTTCGCACCGTTGGCCCCGGCATCATCGCGCTCGGCGTCTCGATCGGGAGCGGCGAGTTTCTGCTCGGTCCGGCCGCCTTCGTGCAACACGGTCTCTCGCTGCTCTGGGTCGTCTTTGTCGCGATCGCGTTTCAGACGATCTTCAACACCGAAGTGATGCGCTACACGCTTGCCACTGGCGAGCCGGTGTTTGCGGGGTTCATGCGAACACGACCTTCGTCGACGTTGTGGGCGTGGGTCTATTCCGCAGCGTATTTCCTGCAGGTGGGATGGCCCGCCTGGGCGGCCACTGCCGCAGCGGCGATCTTCTTTCTGTTCGTGCAGCGCCTTGCCGGCCTTCCCGAGGCGGGAGTGATCCACGCGATCGGCATCGGGACGCTGCTGCTGGTCGTAGTGATTCTCAGTCTGGGCCGGCGCATCGAGCACACGCTCGAAGTGATCAACTGGGTGCTGGTGACGACGACGCTCGGGACGTTTCTGCTGCTGGCACTGGCGTTCGTACCGGCGCGAGTGTGGACGTCGGCGATCGCCGGTATCGGGGGCTTCGATCTCGCGAACGGACGGTTCGACTTCTTTCCATCAGGAACTGATCTCGTATTGCTTGGCGCGCTCGTGGCTTACTCGGGCTCTGGTGGCGTGACGAATCTGGTGCTCTCGAACTGGGCGCGCGATCGCGGATACGGGATGGGGCAGCGCGCCGGATACATCCCGGCCGCGGGCGGCCCCAAGGTTCACCTGGCGCATACGGGCTTCGCCTTCGTGCCGGGACCA